>JAIDPA010000263.1 GCA_029062985.1 Muribaculaceae bacterium | reverse complement strand
GGCTTTTCACTCACCTTGAGCCCCGAGCCCCGAGCCCCGAGCCTTGAGCCTTTAGCCTAATGCCTCGAGCCTTTAGCCTAATGCCTTGAGCCTAATTTCTATCCAGTCTCCGCTCTTCGAAGAAACGGCGCGTTGCAAAGAAGAAAAGAAGTGTGCCTGCTCCTTGCATGACTGCTGCTCCCCAGAAAGCTGCTGAATATGAGATATACTCCAGCAGGAATCCTCCTGCGATGATGCCCAGACCCATGCCGACATCCCATGCTGTAAGGATTGAAGAATTGGCTGTGCCGCGCTGATCATTGCGGGCAAGCTTTATGAACATATTGAGGAAGGCAGGATACATGTGTCCGTTGCCAAGTCCGATAAGCAGTGCGGAAAGGTAATAAGCCCAGCTGTGTTCCACGATTGAGAAAAGTGTGTAGCCTCCCAAAGAGAGAAGAACTCCTCCGGCTGCATTTTCCACGATTTTCCCTTTCGCAAGGGCTTTTGAGCCTTGGATGCGGGAAGCGAACAGACCGAACGAGAGAATCATGAAAAAGAGCCCCGTGCCGTCAGTGATGCCGACCACTTCTTTTCCGTAGATTGCCACATAGTTTGACATTATGCCCCAGCAGATGCTGAAACAGATGATGTTGAGGGCAAGAAGCCATCCTCGGGTCAGGAAAAAACGGTCAAAACTGACAGGCTTTTTCTCTTTCACTTTCTCACGTTTCGGAAGACGTATGGAAGTGACGGTCAGAAAGCCGGTAAGGGCAGTGGCAAGCGCTATCCAGAAAAGAAGGGTGAAATTATCCGTCGCATTATAAATCCAGATTCCCACGGAAGGGGCAAATGCCATAGCTAAGTTATTGCTGAGCCCGTAGAATCCGATTCCTTCATTCCTGCGGGATGAGGGCAGCGAGTCTATGGCGACTGTGGAATTTGCAACCGTCACCGCTCCGAAAGGAAGACCGTGAAGGGTGCGCACGATGGCAAACAGAAGCAATGTGCCGGCTCCGATATATCCCGTAAAAAGGATAAAGAATACAAAAAAACAGATTGCGAGGACACGTTTGCGGTCGAAGGTATCAACTATGAATCCGCTGAACGGACGCACTAAAAGAGCTGCCACGACATAACCTGAGAGAACAAGTCCCATGACGTCTTTGTCTGCCTTGAATTGAGCATCAAGATAGATGGGGAGGAGAGGGGTCAGGATATAAAAAGAGAAGAAGAGCATGAAATTGCCCACCATCGCTTTCTTATAATTACTATTCCACAGCTTTTCCTTTTCCATAACAAATTCTTAATCTTTAACCACCAGTCGGTCTTCCAGCATTCTGTCCATATACGACTGGATTATGGCTTTCAGTTCGGTTTCCATTTTCGGCTGTTCCTCAGTTTTGCCGATGAGATTCCGTTCAAGCAGATGGTCTTCTATGTCATAGACTCCAATTGTCTTTTCGCCGTCAAACTGAAGGATATAGCCGTTTTTGACGTATTGATATATGTTGTTGGTGTAGTTCACTGCCCATGTGTCGTCGGCAGGTGTGGAAAGGAGGTCGCATCCGAATGCGAGGTAGGGGCGGTCGTAGCCGAGATAACTTAGAAGGGTCGGCATGATGTCAATCTGCTGGGCTATTGCATCCCTTTCTCCGGGTGTGATTTCTCCGCTCGGATCGAAGATGAGTATCGGTCCGTAGAAGGCTCCTATCGAACTGCGGTACTGATCATGGTCGCGCATGTTGGTATGGTCGTTGGTGATGACAAATATCGTGTTGTCATACCACGGCTGTGTCTTGGCAGTCGCGAAGAATTGACGCAGGGCATTGTCGGTGTAGCCCACGGTGGGATGAATCTTCATCGTGCCTTCAGGAAATTTCCCTTTATATTGTTCGGGAATATTGAAGGGATGATGATTGGAGGCAGTGAATATGGCAGTCATGAAGGGCTGTTTCATCTCTGTCATCTTCAAGGCGAAATATTGCATGAAGGGTTCGTCCCATATTGCCCAATAGCCGTCGAAATCCTTGTCGGCATTGAATCTTTTGTCAAGATTAAAATCTTCTCTTCCGTAATAGTGCTTGAATCCTATGGATTTAGCAAATCCGTCAAACCCCATGCTTCCCGTGCGTGCGCCGTGGAAGAAAGCTGTCTCATATCCTTTTTCTGAGAGGACACCCGGCAGACCCTTGATATTGTTGACTGCCTGCGGAGTGACGATGAAGGGGCGGACAAACATCGGGATTCCGGCAAGTATGCTCGGCATTCCGTCAATGCTTTTCTGTCCGTTGTCGTAGGAATGGCGCCAGTAGGCTGAATGGCGTAGCAGGGAGTCGGTGAATGGAGTGAAGCCTTTGTAGTCGTTCCCGAGAATGTCTTTATTAAGGGCTCCTATATATTCTTTTCCGAAACTTTCGATTATGAATATAACTATGTTTTTGCGTCTGACGGATGCTGAATCGGATGGGTGGTGTAGAGGGGTGAATATTTTTTCAGCGTCAGCCGTAGTTGGGAAATAGCCCGGATGATGGAAAGGCACGTTCCCTATGGAGCGTATCATCGTGAAAGGTGTGTTGAGCACAAGGGCTGTCTCAACAGGCTGCTCTGTGAATGCGTTTGCATTGGAGATGGCTATAGGGCGGATGTCTCTGTGTCTCCAGCCTCCTATCGGGGCAAGGATTATAAGTATCAGCCCCGACACCCCGCAGGCTGTTCCGACCCATTTCGCCAGAGGGAATTTCTTACGTTGTTTTATAAGACGATAGGCTAAATAGAAGAGGGGGAGGGCAATGATATAGTTTTGCCAATGATTGAAAAGTCCGCCACGGATACCGGTGACGGCGATTGTAGCGGCAAGGGCAAGGCTGAGGATGGAGAGCAGATAATAACGAGGCAGCGACTGGCGCCGGATATCCATTGCCGGACTCACGTATAGCTTCCAGGCTGCCCAGACGAGCAGAATGAGGAGAACGACAAGATACCAGTGGCGCAAAAATTCCACGCCGATGATTTTCCCGAAACTTTCGTCGCCGAATTCATTGAACACACTCCATGAAGTGCGTTTCAGAGTATAGCTGAAATATACGGAGTCTGCGAAGTTTACGGCAAGAGCCAGTGTATTGATGATAATGAATATCCATTTGCACATTCTGTACCATCCGGGACGCTCCTTAAGGTGCAGGGGAATGAGCATGAGGAGGATATAGAGGGCATTGGTATAGAAAATGCCGGGAGTGTCAAAACGAAGTCCCGCAAGCAGAAGGCTTGTGATGCGTCCGTCATGCACTGCCTGTGAGAAATAACTCCAGTTCTCAAAAAGAAACTCAAGACGGGCTATTGAGTAGAGGATATACACAAGCACGATATTGGCAGCGGTTGCCATGATAGGAGAGAGTACGGACTTATACGGGAAAAAGGATTTTTCGTTATACATGACTGTAAGGAATGAAACGTCACCACAAAATTAACCAAATCTCCCGACATTACCAACCTCCCAATGCCCCCAATTTAAACATAGATCTTTTTTGAAGTTACTTTGTATTTTTGATTAGGACTTGTTGCTGATTTCTTATCTAACTTTTCCAGATATCCATCTGCCACCATGCGAGGTAATACATTATTACGTAGATAATCTTGTTTATACCCTAAAGCAATAGCTATTTCTTGTCGAGTTTTCCAAGTTTTACAAAACTCGGCGATTACAGTACATAACTCTTTGTAAGATTTGCGTTTATGTTGTTTGCTTGCAACATTACTTGCAACGTCCTCAGTAAATAATCCGCCAAAAGGATTATTTTTTGCCTATTCATATCTTGCAATAAATATGATTGTGCAATTTACTGCTTAAATAAAATTACAGTTCAAGTGAGTTCTCCTTTAACAAGAAGTCATACACGCTCATTGTTGTGATACCATTATTGTCTCTCTCTACTAAAATAGGATTTCCCACAATCACTATCTTCTTAAACGAATCATCAACGTTGCGAAGTGAGTTTTGCTCCTGGGCTAACTTTTCTTCAGAGTCAAGTCGGTAAGCTGACTGTATATAATATCTCTGATTGCCCTTGTTCGCTACAAAGTCAACTTCATAGCTGACACGCTTTTGGTTACCTTTCTCATCTCGGATTACCAAAGGTACTATTCCTACGTCAACATTAAATCCTCTCACACGAAGTTCATTATAGATAATATTCTCCATCATGTGCGTCTTTTCGAGCTGGCGAAAATTCAGTCGTGCATTGCGCAGGCCAAGATCCACAAAATAATATTTATAGGGTGTGTCAATATACTTTTTCCCCTTGATGTCATATCGTTGTGATTTCTCAACGAGAAATGAATCACACATATAGTCCAGATAATTCTTTATGGTCTTGTCAGAGAGCTTTACTTTCTTTTCACTTAGGAATGTGTTTGCGAGTTTACTCGGGTTAGTCAGACAGCCGATATTTGACGAAATAATATCAAGTAGAATTTCCAATTCCTCATCATGCTTTACATTATAACGTTCCTTTATATCTCTGATATAGGTTTCTGCAAATAATGCTTTCAGATAGTCTGTCTTTCGTTCTTCAGACTTATAGCCCAATACCTGAGGCAATCCTCCATAAGTCATAAACTCCTCAAAAGCCAGTTCTGTACTCTTATCGGTTGCAGACATGAATTCCCTGAAATTTAATGGGAATACTTTTATTTCTTCACCTCGCCCTCGGAAGGTGGTTATAACATCCTTAGACAGAAATCGTGCGTTACTGCCCGTAACGTAAACATCGGCATTCTTAATTTTCAGATAACTGTTGAGTACATCTTCAAACTCATCAACTAACTGGATCTCATCAATGAGGATATAATACATCCCTCTATCAATCATTTTAGCATCAATGAACTCCAATAGATTGTCCGGGTTGCGGAGCGACTTATTTCTACGATTTTCCAGATCTATTTTTATGATATGGTCAGAAGAAACACCCTCTGCTTCCAACCAATCGGCAAATAGATCGAACAGAAGAAAAGATTTACCGCTTCGGCGTACACCGGTGATAATCTTTATCATTCCGTTATGTCGGCTTTCTACAACTTTGTCAAGATAAATTTTTCTTTCTATTATCATGCTATTCCGAATAATTGTCATTTGTGACGATTATTCGGAGTGTGAAGTTAGTCATAATTTTTATTCATTACAAATATCGGGAGTATTTTATTTTGAAAATGATTATCCCTGACTATCCCTGAAAAGTGTTGACAGATTTTAGGGCGATTGTAAAGCCATTCGGTCTTTTAAAAAATTTTTACCCTTATCTCATATCCTGTAAACTTAACCCGTTAACCTATTATCCCTTTAACCCTCAACTTAAGCTTGCGAAAGTTGAATTATTTAATAAATGGAGCCATATATATGGGGAGAAATATAATATCCCCGTCTTTATGAAAGGGCTTTGTGGTCAGCACATATTTTTTCCCAACTGTACCACTGAAACGTCTTGAAAACTCATCAAGAGACTTATGACTCCTGACAGAGGATGATTTCACCTTTAACGTTCATGTACGGTTTTAGTATATAAAAGAAGCGTGATTTGTAACGGTTTTAGGATATGTTTGATGGAGTATGTACGGTTTTAGGGTATATTTTATAGAAAATGTACGGTTTTAGGATATATGAAATAGGTTACCTACCCTTTTAGGTTTTTATCTCTAATATCTAACTCAATTTTCTCAAGCTCATCTTAACTTTAAATACACTACACGTGGCAGAATAAACATATCTCCCTATATCCTTTTATTATTTTAGTCCCGGCTATTCTTCCTTGATGTCTCCGGTTCACTACTGAACCAAGCTGTCTCTCTTGCAAAGTGAACCGGACCAAACTCTGAACCGACTCCGTAAATCCCTATAATATAGTGCATAGCTTGTCGTAAGGTATAGCAAATCCTGGTTCACTCGTGAACCATAACTATATCCCTAGTAACGAAAACCTGTATCAATGCCCCTGTGTTAGTGCTCCTGTGTCAGTGTGCCTGTGTCAGTGTCCAGTAAGCCATGGCTTACTGTCTCGCATTAATGTGTGCTTCCTTTGCTATTTTTAGAAATATTATATAACTTTGCTTAAGTTGAGCATGAGAAACTCAGTTTTTTAATATTTATGGTTTATATACATGAAAGATACTGCTTTAATCAATACAGAATCGACTTCAGTCTATTTTAATAATATTGTTAAACGCAATGTGGAACCAATCACTATAGCTGATCTAAGTGAAACCACCGTTGCGGAATTTAACCGTCAGGTCGGCATGGCATTTACGGAGGAACAGGATATTACCGTAAGACGTGTCCATTACCTTATCCCATATATTCTCCAGAATATCGACTGGGAAGAGTATGCTATTCCCCTTGAGGCATGGCAACTCAGGTATTACTACCAGAGGGATCGATTCATTGAAAAGACCGGATTGGATTATGACAGATTTTTGAATCACGAACCGTTGCAGCGTGCTATCGGACAACTTGGACTGATGCCGGAGCCCGTATTTGAATTCATCTTGTTTCTTAAATATTATTATGGCTTACGCTCTGACTTAAAATTTTCATGTATTGAACAGTTTGATGCTTTGGTTGAAAAACTGAATATGGCTTCTGACGAGGAGGTGAGCATGGATGTCTGCATCGGAGGAAAGCATATCAAGATAAATAATTCCAACTTTATAAAAAGAATTTTTCAGGTTGTCGACCGAAGTAAGCTTTCAGCTGCAGAATTCATAAATGAGTTTGATCAGGGTTCCTCGCGCGATAAGATTCGTGCCCTGGATTATTATATAGTCAAGACCTTGCTTGATTATCTCCCCACAGACAAGTCTCTTCGTCGCGGAGGACGGTTCAGTCAGGCAGAACGGAATTTCGGTCTTTCAGTTCTTAGTTTCTGTGGCAGACTGCCTGACATCGATCGAGAAGGTGAATGCAGTCAAGAAAACAATGCGACCTTCGATAAACTGATGCGTGACTTCAAAGGTCAGCCGATACCTTTTGCTATGGAATTATTTCTTTGATTATCAATTGCTTTATTTTGCGTAAATCTGACAATATTTTTTTACTCTGTTTTTCGGATTTATAAGATATTAATTTTGCACTATCAAAATCTTATAAACCTTAAAAAACAGAAAAGATATGACAGACTTTATCAAGAACTTCCGTGCCATCCACCATTTCGTAAAGGGTATCCTCAGCAACGGTCGTAATGAATACACTCTCTCTTTCGTTCAGGATCCCGATGGACGCTGGTATATCGACATGCCGTGGGACGGAAATAGAGCCAATCTCGAAATGGTAGCTGGCTCTGATGACCTCCTATCATTCTTAGATACCGAAGGGCAACACCGAGTGACCCTGCATGTCATACCCTCGGAGAACCGCAAGAATGTAGAAGGACATACCGAACTGCGCCAGCTCGACAAGTCGCTTACCGGTGGTTCACACTACGACGCCACTGATATAGAAGGATTCCGGATGCGCCGTATCTGGGTTTGCCCCGTGACACTCTGCGTACTGGGACGTTATCCAAAATATCTCTACATTAAGAAAGTGGAAAACTAAGTTTACGAATCCAAGGTGTAAGTTCACTCGTGAACCATAACTATATCTTCAGTAAAAAATAGTTTCCGGTATTTTCCGGAAACTATTTTTACTGCCTCATGATGGTTACCTTTATTCCCCTGCACTGCTCTTTACGGTGCGTACGAAACATGCATCCCCGCCGTTATCCAATACCTCAAAAGCAATTGAATTGATATCGAAGGAGAAGTAGTTTAAATCCATACCTGCTGCCACTGCCGATGCTGTCTCAGGCTGTCCGTTCCAGCCAAAATATTGACCGGGCAAGGTATGGGTGCGTGCCCAGTAGATTGCTCCCATACGTCGGTAAAGAAATTCAATGAGGGGGGATACATTCTGAAAATTCTGGTAGACACCACCGTATTGAATAGCCGGTTTATAACGTAAAGCAGAATATCTCAGAATCCCTTTTCCATTATTGTTGTTCTCTTCGCGTGCATTCTTCCTATGCCCGTAGCCTGAGCGTCCTATTGGGAAGAAGATATTTTTAGTGTTATGACTGAAGATTTTATAATATTAAAAAATCGTTTATTAAAAGATAACGTTAGAATATGCTGCAGAATTATCAAAAAATATTGAATTTCTGACAATTATAAATAATTTATTTTTCAAAAAAGTTTATTTTGACTGTTATTGGTGAGGAAATATAAAAGGATATGTACGTAGGATAGGGTATAAAATATTATAAATCAATAGTTTGGGTTGTGTCTGAATTCTTAGGCGTGGAGTCTGGTAATATTATAGTCAGCGGTTTTTCAGTAGGTTAAGAGCGTGCTCTAACACCTGCCGAAAAACCGCTGACTTAGTTATTCCTATTGCGGACTATCTCAAGCCGGAAGCCTCATATAGTTTTTATGACTTTTGCCGGAATACCCCCTGCAATGGTACGTGGAGGCACATTCTTATTGACTACAGCACCGGCTGCCACGATAGCTCCTTCTCCTATTGTCACACCTTGAAGGATTGTTACATTCGCACCTATCCAGACCTTATCTCCGATTTTTACAGGTGCCGGAATCATATCAGCACGTTTGTCAGGGTCCATAACATGGTTAAGGGTCGCTATCACACAGTTGTGCCCTACAAGAACATCATCACCGATAGTTATTCCTCCTTGATCCTGAAATTTACAGCCGGAATTGATAAAGACTCGTTTGCCTATCCGGATATTTTTGCCACAGTCAGTATAGAAAGGTGGGAAAAGCCCGAAGCTTTCATGAATTTCAGTTGCAGTCAGTTCCGACATTAATGCCACTATCTCCTCATGAGTGTGATAGGCATTATTGATTTCCATAGTTATGCGTATCGCCTCCTGGCTCAATTCGTGCATTTTTTTATGAATGGGACTTCCGCCGGGAATCACTTCTCCGGAGTCCATTATCTTTATAAATTCCTCAGTAGTCATTTCAGATATTCTGTATAAAATGCTGCTATTTCATCAAAGGGAATAATATTGACTTGATCATAAAGGTCGCAGTGGGTTGCACCTTTTACGGTAAGCATCTGTTTGTTGGAGCCTTTCAGTTTTGCAAACGTATCTTTACCGAAGTAGTAGGAATGGGCTTGATCACCATGCACTATCAGCACGGCGTTGTCAAGTTCATCGGCATATTCAAAAAACTTGAAGTTGACAAACGGCAATGCAGAAGTCGCATTCCAGCCGTCGGTAGAATTACCGGAACGAGGATGGAAGCCACGTGGGGTTTTGTAATAAGCATGGTAATCTTTTACAAACTGAGGGGCATCTGCAGGGAGGGGATCCACCACACCTCCGGCACGGGTGTAGCTGCCGTTTCGGTAATCTTCGGTACGTTGTTTTGCCATAGCTGCACGTTTTCCGTTTCTTTGCTCTTTAGTATTCTCTGAGTCAAAGTATCCGTTTGCACTGACACGTGTCATGTCGTACATTGTAGAAGCTACCGTAGCCTTTATGCGTGGATCATTTATGGCTGCCTGTATAGCAATACCTCCCCAACCGCATACTCCCAGAATCCCTATTTGCTCGGCATCCACGTTTGGTTGGACGGAAAGAAAATCTACTGCCGCAGAGAAATCCTCGGTGTTTATATCAGGCGACGCAACCCGTCGGGGTTCGCCTCCGCTTTCGCCTGTAAATGAGGGGTCAAAAGCAATGGTCAGGAAGCCTCTTTCAGCAAGCTCCTGAGCATACAGCCCGCTTGACTGTTCTTTTACTGCGCCGAAAGGTCCGCTGACGGCTATTGCCGGAAGTTTTTCTGTTGCTCCTTTCGGAATATACATATCGGCAGCGAGAGTTATGCCGTAGCGGTTGACGAACGTTACCTTTTTATGGTCAACTTTATCACTTTTTGGAAAAACTTTATCCCATTCTTGGGTAAGAGTCAGTTGCTCCATCGGCGCAACTGACGTATTGGTATTCGGATTATTCATAATCTGGGATTTTGTTGTGAGTGAGGCTGCAACCAGCATCAGCGAACTTATTATAAATTTATTCATATTCCGGTAATTGACAGGTATAGCCTGTTTTTATCCCTGCAAAGATAGTAATAAGTAGCTATAAAAACGAACCGATATTACGGTTATACATACCAAAATCGCTGATAATTAAATCCACGTTACTTTTGCGGACCGGCTAAAGATGGAGTGAACAACCTTGAGATTGAAATCATTATATTGTTAAGACAAATATTAAGATTATGAAAAGAACAATTTATTCCTTTTTTAAGGAGACAGCAGATAAATTTCCTGAAAATCCTGCTATTATAGAAGAAGACCGCACGCTTACATTCTCTCAGCTTGATAATATGATTGACGCTATCGCTGCCAAGTTTTACGACCGTCAGCCTAAGGCTGTGGGAATCGTGATGCACCACGGTGCAGAACAGATTGCAGCCATGCTTGCGGTTCTGAAAAGCGGTGCATTCTTCTTCACTTGGGTTCCGCGACATGGCTGATATGATGAAATATCATGGCGAGAATAGGGGAGCCATTAGTTCTTGCCAGGTGTTTGATCACTCGGCGTATTGTGCTCCATTTCGGGAAGATTGCTAAAGGTCTTACGGTACTATAGCTCAAAAGAATTATAATAAGAGAGGCGAGTGCGACGATGAGCAAGCATCCGTATATCTCTTTCATGGAAACGACCAAAGCCTGGGTCTGTACCATTCCATATACCTGTCCGAGTGTGGCAAAGGATATGTCGGGATTGGTATTCAGTATGTTCGCTCCAAGCAAAGTGGCATTTTTAGCCATAGTATGACGCAAGAACTCACCGATTATCGCCGGTCCGAGAGTCGCACCCATTACCGCACCGGTAAAACCATTGATGGTCAGAGCCTGCGGAAAAACCTGAAAAGGTAATCCACTCTGCACTATCGAGGTCAGAAACACGATTGAGATTATCACCGCTGCCGCTCCTCTGAAAAAGAGAGGGATAAAAA
The DNA here is from genome assembly GCA_029062985.1 of Muribaculaceae bacterium. Lineage (GTDB taxonomy): Bacteria > Bacteroidota > Bacteroidia > Bacteroidales > Muribaculaceae > Lepagella. The sequence goes on along the minus strand of JAIDPA010000263.1, from coordinate 21,496 downwards.
GCATTTCTTTCTCCACACCGTAATCAATGAAGAAATAGAAATAACCAAGATAGACTATGGCCAATGCAAAACTGATGGCAGTCATTGTCTTATATCTCCACTTACGCAAAGCGAATGTAAAAGTACTTTTTGAGCTGCTGATATATTTCCCTCCACAACACGTCTCAGATTATTATACTTGTATATGTCGAGGTAAAAACCGGTAAGCTGGAAGCGGATATTGTCACGTTGGAAATCCGTGGCATATCTTGTGGCTGTCGATTTCAGTTCGGCAAGTTCAATTGCACTCGTTACTGCCCCACCTGTATAAATCGGTTGAGTGATAATGACGCCGAATTATATGGCAGCCAAAGCTACTGTGCCAATGAGAAGGCGGCAAGAAATCAAGTCAGATTTCATATTCATATAATATATTTATTTTGATTGCTGAAATATCCATTCGCAAACGGGAGAGAGGCGATAAGCAAAGTTGAATGATGCCATGTGGACCATCCCTTTACCATCTTTCGGCAGCACTGTGTTGCCTTCAAATGTTATGAAATTTCGTGGTTTGCCCTCGTTGAGTAATGCAGTTGCGAGTGAGTCCTGTTCAGCTTCCGGAAGCCGCGCGCTCCAGGTGGCTTCTGCAAATGGAGCGTTCTCCTTTTTCAAGAGTGCTTTAAGCTGAGTGGCACCTCCGGTTGCCTCCTTATCCCCTCCGGCAGTGATATAGACAAATTTCTTGTCTTTGAAACCACTCATCTTTGCTACATCCCATTGACAACTTACAAACATTGAGGCAGCAAATAAATCGGGATACTTGATATTGAAGTAGAGTGACATCATTCCTCCCATGGACTGACCGGTTGTGTAGAGCCTGTCGGTATCAACAGGGTAATTACCGGTCAGACTGTTTAACAACTCAATAGTTTCATCAACTTCCGGCATTGTCTGCCACTCATTATCCACCGTTACATAAGAATACTGAGGTACAAGGACAAAGGCAGGATGTTTGGCTTGAAATTCCGGAGCTGCCCAAACGAGACCACCATATCCCTGTGTCAACGGAGTAAGAGGATCCGGACCAGGTGTACTCGCGTCAGCCATGAATAAAACAAGGGGATATTTCTTTCCCGCCTCCAGATTTTTCGGCGTAAACAGATTATACTGAAGGGAGTCTCCTTTTTCATTTACAAATACATATTGTTTAAATGAAGGAACAGTCTCATCAATAAGAGCCTGTAACTCCGGGGATGGAGTAGGCCTTTGTCCACCTCCCATTCCGGGACCGCCCAATTTGGGACCGCCCATCGAGGGTTGTTGAGTTTTTGTCTCTGTCTGCGTTATTCTTTCACCTTTTGTGGAACATCCTGTCGCTAAGACTATTGATAAAATTCCGCCGAGTAATAAAAATTTTTTCATATTAAGTTATTTTTTTGATTAAATACCAGTCTCGGAACATGAAAGAATATCACTTGGCGTACAGGTATATAATTTAAAACATTTCTACTTATCGAATTGTTTCTGTTTTCTCCCTTGTGGACACTCTCCCTATATTACTCAAAAGTATAATAAAAACTTAACAAATCCAACTTAAGCTTGAGAAAGTTGAATTTGTTAAGTTTCCGATTATACGATTACACGGCAATAGATTCTCTCGGGATGGTATCCAAAGAATTCATGGGTCACGTTGCAGAGCCACTTTATCAACAAAAAATGAGTGATTGAAGTGTCTTTTATTTTTATTACAAATTCATTTTTGGATATATATGATTTTATTGTGCCGTAAGTTCCAGTACAGTAGATGTATTATGATGCCAAGAGAATACATTAAGACCCACTTTCATCAGATAGTCTCCTGTGAAGACCTTATTATTCTGAGTGAATGTTGACTCTGTCCCGGGCATAAGATTTATCTCTTTCACCAAGTATTTCCTATCGGGATCGAGTCCACGTAGTTTCACAGGTGAAAGCTTCTCCTGAAATCTTGGAGAAAGGTCATAAGCGAAAAGGACAGCCATTTTCTTTGATTTGTCGACATATTCCACAGCTGCATGATTTGTTTCGTAAGGGGAAACGAGACGATATTGGTCGCCATCCATCACTGCCGGTTGGAGGCGTTTCCAATTTTCAACAGCCTGTTGGCAATATTCAAGTTCCTCCGCTGTCAAATCCTGAAGTCCTATGTCAAATCCAAGTTTACACATTGCTGCTACATCCGTACGGAATTTTACTGACGTATTTTTATTCCAGCTGGTCACGTGGGCTGCCATTGCTTTAGCAGGGAAGAACTGAGAGAAGCCCCATTGGATATAGATGCGTTCAATAGGATCTGTATTATCGGAGCACCAGAATTCAGTGAAATATTTCAGCGCTTCATAATCACAGCGGGCACCACCGCCCGAACAAAGCATCATCGGGACATTAGGATATTTATCTTTGATTCGTTTGAGAACATTATAGATACCCCGTATATGGTCTACGTAAAGTTGACTTTGTTTATCCTTGGCGTAAGGAGAATAGATATTAGTGATGGGGCTGTTACAATCCCATTTGAAATATGCAACATCAGGATTCTCAGTGAGAATATTGTCAACAACCTTGAACACATGGTCTTGCACTTTAGGATTGCTCATATCCAAGACAAGTTGATTACGGTAATAATAGGTGTCGCGATTAGGCTGTTCTATCACCCAGTCGGGATGTTTCTCATAAAGTTCGCTCTTAGGATTTACCATCTCAGGCTCAATCCATATACCGAATTTTACATCAGCCTCTTTTGCTGCGTCCACAAGTGCCGGAATACCTCCGGGGAGTTTATCGTGGGTAACTTCCCAGTCGCCAAGACCTGCATGGTCATCTTTACGAGGATATTTATTGCCGAACCACCCGTCATCAAGAAGGAACATGTCTACACCAAGATGCTTAGCCTCTTTCATAAGCTTTGCAAGAATGTCTTGATCAAAATCAAAGGCTGTGTTTTCCCAGTTGTTGAGCAGAGTCAGACGCTGACCTTCTCCATCTTTAAGTTGATATTTACGTGCCCAATCGTGAAGATTGCGACTTCCCTGACTTGTGCCGTCATAGCTGAGGGTGAATATAAATTCGGGAGTGGTGAATACTTCGTTGGCTTTTAATTCATAGGTGGAGGCATAGGGATTTATACCGGGGATGACACGTAGATTTCCTACATTGTCGACCTCAAATGTAAATCGGAAGTTGCCCGTCCAGCCGAGAGTGCCCATAAGCACTTCGCTGCTATTCTCTTTTGCCGGTCCGTTAAGCCCTATTTCAAAGAAAGGGTGTGTATGCATAGCCGCCCGGCTTCCCAATTTTGTATCAATCACCTTTTTGCCGAACTGAAGCTGCTGAGTGCTCATCTGAGCTTCTTTAGCCCAGTCGCTGCTGAATTCGGTGAGCCAATATTCCGGCTCATTGAAATAGAGCATGGCAGAGGCATATTGGGAAAGGGATATTGGTTTCTTTTCACTATGAGATATCTCTGTCCATGTCTTTATGACATTCTCTTTTGGATAGGCAACATAGTTGAGGGTTACGTTTACCGGATATTTGTCATCCCGGAGTTTTATTTTTGTATGCGTTCCTCCGGGCACTTCCTCTTGAGTAGAGTTCTCATAATAAAGATATGTGGTCATGTTGCCGTCGGAATGTGTTATTCCGAGTGCCGGTTCGAAGAAATCTTCATTTCCGGAAGTTGAGTAGGCTTCCCATCCTCTTGTAGACACTGAACCATCAGACCCTGCATGTTGATTCCAGGTGAGGTTTATCAAATCTTCATTATGACGAAGTTTCGGACCGAGATAGGTCTGATAAAGACGATTGTTAGGACCAACTTCAAGCACGAGGTCTGTATTGTCAGTCGCTATACGGATAATTTTTCTTTCTCTGGTCTGTGCCCCTGCCGAAAATACCATAAGGGCTGAGAGGGCTGCTGAGAGTATTAGTTTCATGTTATTGTTTTTAGGGTGTTTTTTATTTTTGAATTTATTATAACAATCTTTTTTACCTTAAGCTTTTATTTGCAGAAACTGCTTGTGAAGGAAGATTAGAATTTTAGTGTGGCACTGAATTCGACTGTGAAAGGCCTCAGATAACTTCCGCTCATGTAGTAGTTCTTGTATTTGCCGCTTTCCTCTTTGCTCAGTAGTTCGGCGCCGTTTATTGTGCCGCTGGCTCCTTTCTGATTCAAGAAGTTGATCACTGTACACCCGAGATCAAGATGCTTGTTTACGCTCCAGTTGATACCTCCGAAAGTCTCCCATCTGCCATTAAAGAAAAGGGCGTTTGTCAGGTTTGCGTATGTCTTCCCGAAATAACGGAATGAAAGCCAGAAACGAAGTTTGTCGTTAAGCTGATAACTGGGATCCAGTTCGATAAGGATCTGGGGAATCTCCTTCACGATATTGCCGTTCGCATTCAAGTCAGCTACGCCATCAAAAGGCGACTTGATGAAATAGTTATCGTAAATAGGCTTCTGAAGAGTTAGAAGGGCATGGAGGTTAAAGCCTTTGAAAGGATGTATCTCTGCCGACGTGGTTCATCCAAGTGTCTTGATGCTGTAGATGAGCAGAGTGGTTTTTGATTGAGTTGTGCCCGGCTTGGTGACATTTTGCTGGTCAATATTGTTCGATTTGGCAATATAGGTCACCATTGAGGTGAGATCTACCCAGTTGTTGCGGTATGTTATTCCCCCTCGGATAAGTGGGATGGTGACACGCTTGTATTGTTCCTCTGTAGGCCCGGTGCCTGCATATTCATTGATGCGAGGATAGCGTGTGGCTACAGTAGCATCTGCTGTCAAACCAAAATGGCGATTGAAGTTATATATCCCCTGAATGGTGGCTGCATAATTAAGCTTATTCTTCAATACTTTGTGAGGCTCAATTTTTACGGTAGTCATATTCCCCTCGTTGTCGGTGTAGGTATGGGTATCGCCGATATGGAAGCCATCATACCTTGCATAAGGTATTTGATCGGCACTCATTCGGTAATACTCCAGTCGTCCCCCGAAATAAAGATTGAATTTCGGAGTGATTTGCCAGTTGTCTGTGATATATATCGCACTCTTGTTCTCATATCCTTTAGTATACTCCGAAGAAAGCTCATTGAAACCGTGAAATTGACTGAATGTGCCGTCGGAATTATGTTTTACAAGGATATCGGGATAAGGTGAAACGGTTCCTGTCCATTGAAATGACGATGAACTGTAATCAAGGTGGTAATACCATTCGTTTAAACCAAAACGAAGATCGTGATTTGCGAACGATTTATTTAGTTCAGCCGTAAGAAGAGCATTCGTCACTTTCCCTGCATGAAGCCATGTGCGTCTTCCTTCTGCAAGACCTATATAGGGAGTGTCTTCTCCCGGTTTATAAAGCTGATCGGCAGCTGTGGTCTCGAAAATTGAACTTCCACCGAAATCACAATAATCTGCATGTGGAGCTATCATAAACTTAGCATTTATATCAAGTTTATAATCATTGCTGAACCTATAATCAAAATGAGCAGTTAAGTCATGAGCATAGTTGTCAGTGAAGTCACCCCAGCGTCCTTTTTTCATTTTGCCGTCGAGCACATCCATATATTCAAACTCTCCTCCGATAGGAGCATAAGAAGTAGTGCCGAGAGGGAATCCCGGAATTTCCATCACACTTCCATCTCCTACATAGATGAAAGGAGCATTGTTTATCATTGATCCTAAAGCGTTGCTTTTTGAAAATTTATATATTATGCTCAGTTTTCCTCTGTTGAATAATCTGGTCAGTCCGGCATGATAGATTTGAGTACGATCAGAAAAGTCAGTAAACTTCACCTTGAAATATCCCGGGTCGAAGTTCTGATAAATACTCGCAGTGTACAGCCATTTTTCTCCTATACCACCTGAGACATTGAAATCGAAATTTTGCCAGCCGAAGGTGTTAGTGCGATAATTAAAAATAGTTTTAAACTCTTTTTGTCCGAAGTTGGAATAGCTATCAACGGAATAGGCAATATTTCCGGTCTTGATGGCAGATTCCATAGGGTTCATGAGTCCGACCGTGCCCAGACTTGCATCACTGCGCCAATGTCTGGCAAGCTGGTGTACGGTGGAGGAATAAACAGTAGGTAGACCGTTTTCGTAGACGTTGACGTCTTCGCTTGGAAGACCTATCTGTATCTCGCGAGGTTTGGTAGCATCGGAGGCATTAAGCATCACGTTTCTTTCTTCTCCCTTACCTCCGGCAGACAGACTGTCGGTATTTTCTTTTGCCATCGCAACGGCTGGTAAAAGTGTAAATGCGGCAATTGCCGTAAGTGTTGTCAGGTTCTGTTTCATGGGTATTTTTGTCGGTGATAGCGCAAAATTACACCTTCATGAAGCTGATGTCAATAGAAAGTAAGGTTCAGGTAGTGGTGAAGTAGGATGAATAGAATGTAAGACACTATATATTAATATCTTATATATTGATTGAGATAATTGCAAGGTAGTGTTGCAGGAGTGATAATTAAGTGCTATATTTGCATTTTCAGAATTATTTAAGCTATGAAGATAACAATAACAATATTTATTTTTCTATTGAGTTTTGGCAGTCTGAAGGCAGTTGCGGGAGATGCTTCTCTTTCTCGTCTCGATGAGGCTATAGAACAGCGTGGGCATTTCCTCAAAGTTAAGGAAAGCCGTGTTGACAGTCTGCGTCATCTTTTAAAGCCGGACATTAATAAGGATAGACGACTCAACTTATATAATGAGCTTTTCCGGGAATATCTCACGTTCAATTTTGATTCTGCCATGATGTATGTGAACTATGCTTCAGACATAATAGATCCTACTGACGGTTATGAGTTACGAGCACAAGTCGAGATTCACAGAGCCCTCTCTCTTGCGACTTCCGGACATTTCAGCCACGCTATAAATATTCTTGAAAAAATAGATTCAAGAAAGCTGCCTGTACGTTTACAGGAGGAATATTTCTCAGCATGTGAATGGACCTACGGGGTATGGGCAGAATATTCCGATAAGCGTACAATAGCTCCGGAATTTACACAGAGGAGTCTTCTTTATTTGGATTCGCTTATAGCTGTAACAGATGTCTCTAAACCCGAATACACTTACAGATTGGCAGAGAAACATCTTCGCTCCCATAATTATAAGGAAGCTGAAAAGGAGTATTTATCCACTATTGCCCGCATCCCTGTAGAAAGCAGGCTTTATGCACAAGCTGCCTATGCACTTGCCTTGACCTATAGAGATATGCAGGATAAGGAAAAATATAAGGAATGGGTAGTCAATGCGGCTATTTCTGATCAGAAAGTGCCTCTTAAGGAAAATTTAGCTCTTCAGCAGCTCGCTCTCTATCTCAAAGATGAGGAAGGAGACATTGAAAGGGCAAATTCTTATCTGAAACTCGCCCTTGAGGATGCAATATTCTATAATAATCGGTTGAGGATGCTGGAGGTAGCAGAAAAAATTCCGGATATTTCCAATGTCTATCAGGATACTGTCAACGCTCAGAACAGACGTTTAAAATTATATCTTCTGTTAATAGGACTTCTTACTATCTCATTAGCGGTGGTGGCTGTCTATATCTATCGCCAACATAAGATTGTCTCCCGTTCGAAAGATGCAATGGAAGAACTTAATGAAAAGCTGAGAGAACTTAATTTCCAACTCAGCCAAACTAATAAGTCGCGCGAAGAGTATGTAAGCCTATTTATGGATCTTTGTGCCGCTTACATTGAGAAACTCAATCGGTTCCCCGTTGTATTAAAACTGAAAGTCAAGAATATGGGCGATCTAAATTCAGTGGCAGATCGTTACGTGCGCCCGACAGATGTAGAGACGCGAGAGATGTTTCAAAATTTTGATTCTGCTTTTCTTCGACTCTATCCCGATTATATAAAACAGTTTAATGCCCTTCTCCAATCTGAGAAACAGATCTATCCAAAAAAGGGAGAATTATTAAATACTGATTTACGTATTTATGCTCTGGTAAGAATGGGCATAACCGACAGCAATAAGATAGCCACTCTTCTCTTTCTTTCTCCTCAAACTATTTTTAATCACCGGACTCAGGTGAGAAATCGTGCCATAGACCGGGAGAATTTTGAAAGAGAAGTGGCACACCTATGTGAAATATAACTAACAGGAGTTTCGCGTGTCCCCTTATGAGATTACACGGCAATAGATTCTATCGGGATGATCTCCAAAGAATTCATGAGTTACGTTGCAGAGCCAGATAATGCCTTCGAATTTAGGACAATTAACTATATTATAAAATGCTCCGTCAGGATCATGTGCCTCCATTTCCAATATGAAATATTCTCCGTCGGCAGGTTCTTCAAGATCTACATCTAAGGAGGAGTAGAGACCGTCTTCAGTCAGGGCATCTAACATTTTGTCAGCACCCTCAACCATTTCCAGATCATCCTGGTCGCCTTCCCATTCCGGGAATACGACATACCACCGTCCATTTTCAAAACGTTCAAAACTTAATTCCATATTTTTTAATTCTAAGTTATTTTATATCAACATAAGCTGCCTGAAGCCGATGATTGGCAAATTTATAAAAAACAGGCAGCCTGCAAAAATTATTTTTTCATTATCTGAACAGGACTTTAAAATGACTTTTTATCCGTTCCTATTTTTCAATACCGAAAATTTGATAAAAGTAAACGGTAGAATGTTACCATTTTATCAACAAAAAGAACCTTTTTCTCCTATCCGACCGAAATCCGACCGTTTTCAGTCAATTCAACCACTTTTTCGGTCGTATTTTTCGACTACTGTACATTTTATAGTCGTAATTATGACTAGTTTTTTAGTCGTAAGCCGCTATCTCAAAGCCAATTGGTTAAAATGTACGGAAAATGTACAAAAAAACGTACTGTACATTTTACGCTACTACATGAAATTTTAATAGTAGTACGTGTAAACTACATGATAATGGTATCTGAGCTAATATGGTAGTAGTATCATACCTTGAGTTATTTGATATTCATAGTATTGCTAAAGCACATCATAGTTGTATTATAAACAAAATGAGTAGAAGTAATCTTACTACTCATTTTACTACTCATTTTTTAAGTAGTACTTATTTTACTACTTATTTTGGTGCTCGCCATAGTTTTCCATCTGAAGATATGAGATTACTACTATTCATATCTTTAAGAATGTTGCTTACTAATTGGGTATTCTGCTCCTTGGTGTTACGACTGGGGAGGGTGCCTTCGAGGTATTCCATGATGGCATCGCGTTTGGCTCCGTCGGTTCCGGTATTCTGGATGTATTGCAGAATCATCTGCTTGATTTTGTCACGTTCAAGTCCTTTGACTTTCGTATAGCCTGTGAGTTGTTTTGATGCTTTTGCTACGCTGAGGGAGATGGTGTAGTTGGGAGCTTCGCCTTCGATCAGTCCGCGTTTCAGCAGGTCTTGTGCGATTTCCTCATCAATGCGATGACCCTTTTGGATAGCATCGAGAGAGATGCAATCGTGCAGGGTGAGGTTGGAGTTTTCTTCATAGCCGAAAATCAGCCACGCAAACTCCAGCCCGCGCAAATTCGCCTCATTGCTCAACGCCGAAAAATACTTGCCCAAGTCATCGAAGTCGAAGCTATTCTCCGCCCTCTTAAACTCCACCACCTCACTCTCAGATCTAATTATGAGGCTATTGAAAATATTGAGATAATTTTCTAATGAAGTCATATCATTTTATTTAATCGGGATTGAAGAAACCAAAATCAATTCTCTTGATTTCAAACGAATGACTAGTTACTACTCCTACATTATACTTTATCATGTAGCGAGCCAATGCCAATAAATAGACACGGTGAGTCATTTGCTTTACCAACGAAAAAAGCTGAAACCTTTCGATTTCAGCTTTTGCGTGACCCCGGTGGGGCTCGAACCCACGACCCAATGATTAAGAGTCATTTGCTCTACCAACTGAGCCACGGAGTCATTATGTATGCAACGGGAAGTTGGTGTCGTTTCCCTTTTGCGAGTGCAAAGTTATATCCTTTTTTTTGATTGCGCAAATTTTTAGGGATAAATTTTTTATTTTTTTGATGAAAATTGAAATTTGTCAGTTATTGAATAAGATTTTAACATTTTTCATTCGATTTTTCATTGTTTTTTATGCGGCTCTCCTAATTTTTATCTATCTTTACACGATATTTCCAAACTATATCTGACACGGGATATCCTAAAGGCTTCCTTATGGTTTATTCCCGCCAAAAAAACTTAGAGATTTAACCCTTAATATCAATCAAGTTATGAACAACAAGGTTCTTTATCTTGCTCTGGGCGTTGCCCTGCTCGGTACTGCCAGCTGCTCAAAGAAAGTTGGAGAGTTCCAGAGCAATTATTTCAACACCACACCTACTCCTCTGGAGACTGTGGGTATGAACGTACCGGCTACCATTACCGGTAATGTTCCTGCAAAATTCATGGTAAAGAATGCGAAGGTAACAGCTACTCCGGTTCTCGTTTATGAGGGTGGCGAATTCCAAGGCACTCCCGCAATCATTCAGGGTGAAAACGTGCGTGCTAACGGTCAGGTCATCAGCTACAACAACGGCGGCACTTTCACTATCCCATTCAATACCGAATATAAGCCCGAAATGGCTCAGTCTGATCTCTATCTTGATTTCCAGGTTGACCAGAACGGCAAGCTTTACGGTCTTCCCCGTGTGAAGGTAGGCGAAGGTATCATCGCTACTTCTACCCTTGCTTCTGCTGCTTCAGTAACTCCCGCTATCGCTAAGGATAAATTCCAGAGAGTGATCAACGAGAAGTATAATGCTGACATCCGCTTCCTTATCAATCAGGCAAATATCCGCCAGAATCAGATTGACGCTCCTGACTATGTTGACCTCAACAAGCGTCTTCTCGAAGCTAATGCGGCAGCTAATCAGGAAATTGCAGGCGTAAACATCGCTTCTTACGCTTCTCCTGACGGTACACTCGCTTTCAACACTGAACTTGCTGAGCAGCGTGAAACCAACACTACCCGTTTCATGGAGAATCAGTTGAAGAAAGATAAGATCACTGAGTTTGGTGAGCTTACTTCTTCTTTTACTCCTGAGGACTGGGAAGGTTTCCAGGAACTCGTGTCAAAGAGCAACATTCAGGATAAGGACCTTATCCTCCAGGTTCTTCAGATGTACAAGGATCCCGAGCAGCGCGAACAGGAAATCCGTAATCTCTCAAGCGTATTCGACGAACTCGCTGACCAGATTCTTCCTCAGCTCCGCTACTCTCGCATTCAGGCTTCTATCAACGTTATCGGCAAGAGCGACGAAGAACTCATCAACCTCTTTAACACTGACCCGCAGGCTCTCACAGAGGATGAAATTCTCTACGTAGCTACTCTTACAAACGACAATACACGTAAGATGGAAGTTTACAAGAAGGCAACTGAAATCTATCCTAAGAGCTACCGTGCATACAATAACCTCGGTCTCACTCAGTATGAGGCAGGCGACTATGCAGCTGCTCAGAGCGCATTCCAGAAAGCTAAACAGCTTGATCCTTCTTCTAAGGAAGTTGACATGAACCTTGGTCTTGTTAATCTCCTTGACGGCAACTATAATAAGGCTAATGAGCTTATCGGCGCAGCAGCAGGTGTGCCTGAGGCAGCTGACGCTCTCGGCGTTTACTATCTGACACAAGGCGAAGTGGCTAAGGCTAACACTGCATTCGGCAATGCCAAGACCAATAACTCAGCTCTTGCCAAGATTCTTGCAAAGGATTACTCAGCAGCAAGCTCAATCCTTTCTTCTATCCCCACTCCTGATGCCGACACTTACTATCTTGCAGCAATTGTTGCAGCTAACACTAACAACGAAAGCGGTGTGCTCAGCAACCTCAAGAAGGCTATCAGCCTTGACAGCAATATGCTTGCAAAGGCACAGAAGGATCTCGTGTTCTCCAAGTTTAATCTTTCCGGTCTCTAATCAGATCAAACCAATCTACATAAATAGGGTTACAGGCATCAATGACTGTAACCCTTATTTTTTACATCAAGATTTTTAGTAAAGATTAATACCTCAGATAGGAAAGTTGTTAAGATTTTATAACTTAATATGTTGTGATTAAAAAGGAAAAGATGTATTCTGATTGTTAATAATGTTATAATTCAATCTTCGACAGCTCAAGATGAGAACAGGATAAAGACTGCTATTCTCTTAAGAAAGCTTGAGAAACTTAAATGATTAATTTGAAATTTATAGAAATAAACTATGGAAATGGATTCATTATTTGATCTGACCGGAAAGGTAGCGGTCGTGACCGGTGGGGGTGATGGCATCGGGAAGGGATGTTGTGAGATTCTGGCGGCTGCCGGCGCTTCGGTAGTGGTCAGTGATCTCTCTTTGGAGAAAGCTTCCGACGTAGCCCACTCAATAAATGAAGCCGGCGGAAAGGCAGTGGCTATAGACTGCAATGTGAGTCGGAAAGATGATCTGGAGCGTCTTATCTCTTTTGCAGTCGAAAGTTATGGCACGATTAATATCCTTGTCAACAATGCCGGACGAGGTGGGGCAGGGCGTGAGGATCCCTATAATATAGATCTTGAATACGTAGAGAATATATATGCCATAAATGTATTCGCTCCCTGGCAACTCTGTAAGCTGGCAGCTCCCTACATGAAGGAATCGGGCTATGGCAGCATTATCAATATCACGTCGATGAGCAGTGTCAACAAGAGTCCTGCGATAGCTATCTATGCATCATCGAAGGCAGCCTTAAATCATCTGGCAGCCAATCTTGCTTTCGATTATGGCAAGATGGGGATACGTATCAATAATGTCGGACCTGGAGCTACCCGCACTCATGCCCTCTCCACTGTGCTTACTCCCGAAATAGAGGAGCGTATGCTTGCCCACACACCATTAAAACGTCTTGGCGAGGTGTCTGACATAGCGGGAGCCGTACTTTATTTCGCGTCTCCTATTTCTGCATGGGTCAGCGGACAGGTGCTGATGGTGAATGGGGGAGGAGTCCAGACCCTTGACTGATAAAATTTTTATTTCCACTGAGGAATAATTATTATTTAAGGGCAGCCTTGACCTTCAGGGATTCCGGCTCTAAGAGGATATCCTCAAGGGAGAGATTTTTAACTATGGCTTTCGCCTTTTCCATTTTAGCGAGATTTATGCGTATGTGATGGTTCTCTTCAGTCGTTATTCCCTGTGCAAGTTCTGCGAGTTTATCCTTGAGTAAAGAAAGCGCTCCGGAGATAATCATATCAAGAGCCATTCCCCCTTTATAAGTGATCACCACTTCCGAAGGCTTCACTTCATCGATATGGATGTTGACTGATAGATGCACGTCCTTTATGAGGACACGTTGAGTGAAGGTGACGGTAAATTCCTTCTCAGAAACGTAGGAAAAAGAAAAATCTTTCTTGTAGTGGTCGCTGATATACTTGTGAAGTTCAGCGAAGGAGATTGATAGAATCATAATATGAATTTATTTATTAAGAGCGTAATATCTGGGAATTGGCTCTACAAAAGCATGAGTAGACCAAAATTCATACGCCTCCGTTATCTGTTCTTCTGTGTAGGTCGCTCCTTTTGCAATTTTTCGCAGGATATTACCCGGCTCATCCGGACAATGGGCATCATTTCTGCCGGTATAGTATGCTGAGATAACACGGATTATATCTGTGTTTATACGTTGCCATATAACGACAAGTTTAGAGGTCGGTATAGGAAGGCGATTTTTTACGTATCTTGAAGGATATGCTCTGTTATTCCTCACCTGCTCGTAGAACTCTTCATCGTCAGTCACTTCAACCAGTTCATTGAATCCTATGATGCGATTAAAGTCAACAATATGCTGACCGGATTCTTTCTCAGACTCAATCTTTGTCAGAGCCTGCCGAATCAAGCTTAAAGGCACATCATGGTCGGCATGAATAAGTAATATCCGTTTGAAAGTCATAAAAAGTTTTACCATAAATTAAATATACAAAGATATGCTTTCTTATATTCATGACAATAAGTTTTCTGAATAAAATTGTTATCTTTGCGAAAGAAAATCAAACGGAGGCGATATGAAGGAAGAGAGAGTAAAATATCCGATAGGGGAGCAGGATTTCAGGAATGTCCGGGAAGGAGGTTATCTGTATGTCGACAAGACGCGCTTCATAGAGACCATTCTTTCAGGAGGAGGGAAATATTATTTTCTTGCCCGCCCGCGTAGATTCGGTAAGTCTCTCTTTCTTTCGACGTTGCAGTATTTTTTCGAGGGTAGGCGGGAGCTTTTCAGGGGACTATATATAGACACCACAGATTGGACGTGGGAGTCATATCCTGTGTTGCACCTTGACCTTAACAGGGAACGCTATGCCGAGCCGGGACTGCTTGATCATGTTCTGGATAATTTATTCAGGAAATGGGAGGAAAAATATGGGATTGAATATATAGCCGGCGATTACTCCTCCCGGTTTTCCAACATCATAGAGGGGGCGCATCGGAAGACGGGAAAGCAGGTAGTGGTCTTGGTGGATGAATATGACAAGCCCCTTGTAGGGAATCTGAACAAGGATGACAATTTTGAGCATTACCGTCAGAAACTGGCAGCCCTCTATTCCAACTTCAAGAGCAGCGCGGAGCATCTTCGGCTTGTCTTCCTGACAGGAGTAAGCCGCTTCAGCAAACTCTCCGTATTCTCTGATTTGAATAATATCAATGACATAACCTTTGACAATGCCTTTGCCGACGTCTGCGGCATTACAGGCGAAGAACTTCTTACCAACTGCACACAGGGGATAAGACGTCTGGCAGAGGATATGGAGATTGATTTCAAAGAAGGATTGGCATTATTGAAAGAGAATTATGATGGATATAGGTTTACAAAAAAAGAGAGTGAGATATATAATCCCTGGTCATTGTTGAATTGTCTGGATAAAAGCGAAATCAATAACTATTGGAATGAGACGGGGTTTCCGACTCTGATAGCCGAGTCTCTTAAAAGGATAAATGCTAATCTAAAGGATTTCTTCGACAGCTATACCACGGAATCCGACCTCAAGGGTCTTGATTTGCTGAATCCGAATCCTACGGCACTTCTTTTCCAGACAGGATATCTCACCATCAAGCATTATAATTCCAAAGTAAAGGTATTTCAGCTTGGTATACCGAACAATGAGGTAAAAGAGGGATTGTTCAAAGCCTTGTTGCCCTATTACGTAACCACACAGCGTCAGCCGGTAAAGAATCTTATCACTACCTTGGTTATGGCATTCATACTGGGAGATCCCGAAAAGGCGATGAAATCGCTTCAGACTTATTTCGCAGGTATAGACTATGCGCTGAAAATGGAGAATGAGAATAATTTCCATAATGCCTTCTTCCTGCTGATAGATCTGATAGGACTTGAGACCCAAGCGGAATCACACACTTCGGACGGAAGCATCGACATAGAGATAAAGACGGAAGATTACATCTACATCATAGAACTGAAGTATGACCATACGGCTGGGGAGGCACTGCGTCAGATAGAGGATAAGAGGTATTCAAGAAAATATCAAAGCGACTCCCGGAAGATATTTGAGATAGGAGTGGAGTTCTCCTCTAAAACGCGATGCATAGAGGAGTGGAAGATTAAGGAAATATAAAATCAGGCTTTAGGCAGAAGGCATTAGACATTAGACATTCGTCTGGAGGGTAATTTACCACCGATATTGACCTGAACGGAATTATTCGTTACCGAGTATAAGGGAGACGTATCCCTTATGCCGGAACCATTTGTGCGCCCAGTTGGGTACCATATAGACGAAGCCTGAAATATCCTCGTGAGGGACGCAATCGAGCATATTTCCGATAGCAGAAGCAGCCTTAGCTACACTCATACCTGTTTGGCGAGCAATTTCTTCGCGCAACAAAGAGTAAGATACCTCACGGATTTCAGACGCAGATGGCATCCTACCGAATTTTTTCACTAAATCAGTCTTTGAAGGCAATTTCACTTTCGGACCGACATGCAATGCATCAAAGCAATATTCACCGCAAACTTTACGCATAACGAACCCCGAACGATTGCGCCTGTTGCACTCTGCTGCCCAACGCTTCACAACAGGATCGGTGATGCGGTTCAGAATTTCGGATATAATCGGCTGACGCCGCAATTGTCCATAAGTGTATCTCTCACTATTAATACCACCCGATCCTGACGGAATGTCAGAATCGGATATGACAGGTATTGAATTTGAATCGTTCATGAATAAATCAAAAAATCCCATATTACACTAGTTCCATAAAAGGACTATTTAAGATTTTAATGTGACATTAATGATTTAAAACTTTTAATTACTTCAATAGTGGTATAGGGAAGATAGTTAACTAACATTTCATCATCAATACCTTTATCTGAAATTATTTTTCTAACATCCCCTCCTTTAATCTCATCTCCAAATATATTTTTTTTTCGTTCAAATTGAATGACCTCTATACCAAAATTCGGTAGATATTTCTTCAAGTATTGATTGTACTGCGATGTAGTGCTATCATGTCTTTCATCTCCAATAAATCGTCGGGTGATTTTGAGTTTCGGAGCAATGTACTTGCCAAAAATAATAGCATCCTCTGGAGAAATTATAATGTCTTTGTGCAGATAATTCCTATTGAAATATTCAGGAAATAGATCTTCTGACCCCCATATATCTCCGGAAGGAACCACACAACATTTGGGATTATTTTCACAATATCTCTTTACCATCTCCATCCTTTCGATATAAGAATATTGAAAAGAATCATTTTCGACTACAAAGATATATAAGTAGTCACAATATTTCAGGGCCATTTGAATCAATGCAGCATGTCCTAAGGTGAACGGATTTGCCGTAATTAACAAACTTCCAGCAATAACTTCTGTTGAAGGGCGGGACAGAGAATCTAAAAATGAGAGGTATTTTTTTAGGAAAATATATTTCCACATATAGTGTTGATCAAATAATTCTATTCTCCTATTGTATGAAAAACCAGATATTCTTAATGGAGATTCAATTTGTTTTGAAAAAGTTGGAAAATTAGAAATTAGTTCAAAACAAAACCTTGCCAACTCTTTATACACAGTTACATTTGAATGATAGGTATTATTTAGGTAAATACAATCTGGATTATTCGTTTTATTTAAGTACGCAGAAAAATCAAAATACTCAATATTCTTTTCCTTAAGAATTTTTAGGGAATATGCTGATATAGGAGAAACAAATACCAATATATCTTGACTCTTAACCTCTGATTGCATTGCCAATAGTAAATCATTAATTAGTAATGCCTTTCCTTTAACTCCCAGATTATGAACGACTCCAGATACTTTAGTTGATTCATTTATTAATTTCTGTAAATACGATGGAAATGTTTTATTATCTTCTGCAAATAACCCAAATGTAAGACAAGATCCATAAATATAAATATCAGGATTAGAAGCTGCTTTGGTGCTGGGCAATGACCGTCGTTCCCCAAAATGATTTACATTCAATTTTGGGGAACTAAAGTAACCAGAACGAAGACTTATTCCATTTGTGATTACTCTATTTCCTGTAAGAACCCCATAAGTTGAATGAATTATATAATCAATTTGATTACGATCACCCAAACAAAATTGAGATAAATACTCTTTATCCTTAAGAATCTGTTCTAAACTGATGTTTGATTGAATGTATTTAAATTTTTCTGTCTTTTGAAGTTTATCTAATACAGGTCCTTCAATGAAGAGGGTTTGGAGATTATTATCATTAGCAAACTGCAAGAAATCGATTAACAAAAACGATTCAAATAAGTCAGAAATATTTATTCTCTTTGCCTCTCTAAACAGATAATGTTGTAATAATAGCGGACATCTAAGGATTATTACTAAGTCAAACTCTATACCTGGATAATCTTCACATCTGTAAAAATTAATTTCTGGAATATATGACCTTATGTAGTTATAATCTGAAATATTGGCATCGATTCCAATAGTCTGCTCTCCAAGATTCAGTAAGTAATCCCTGAACTTATTAACATATACAGGCAAAACACTTAAGGCAATTTGATAAGAATAAAAGTTGCTTTGATGTTTTATTGGACGTACTTTTGATAAATGCAGTGTTCCTTTTGAGAAATATTCAGATGCATCCTTTAATGTTAAAAAACCTTTAATAAAGTTATTATCATTAAAAACTGTAATGTAATCTTCTCGATTGTCGAAAATACGAAAATATTCAACCAAAATAGTTTGTGATATTTCTGAATACTTAATACTTAATTTGTCCATAAGTCTCAGCAATTTATATAATCTGAATAAATATTTTGAATAAAGGAATTATATTTATCAGATTTTCCATTGCGAAAATCTGTTATTACTAGATCATTAACATTTAATATGCGTTGAAATATCATATTGCTTTGTATACAACTCTGATCAATAAGTTGCATTTCATCAACATACAGATGGGCAATATTTATATTTACTCCTCCGCATACAACACTACTCTCGCATTTGCTACAGCGGCTATTACGTATCTTTTCTAAAGTATTTAGATATTGAATATATCCTTTAGATTCAAAACATTCGCTTATCTTTTCAATATCATAAGGGGTGCCAATTTCATAATTCACATCATTAGGACGGCCGAACACATACAGCTTTCCATCAGGATTGAGTGCAATCTTACGTCCAAACCAAAACTTACGATACTGAACATTTCTTCTTAAATTTGCAAATTCCTCAAAAGTAGAATAACTAATTTGGCACTCTTTGTCCGTTAACCAATAACGATAAACGGTCTCAAACTGCGAGACAAGATCTGTTGGCTCCATAATTATCTTATCATTAGTCTTTGCATACCCTCGCCTCTCTACGGGCAAGGTTTTAAAATTTAATTTATTATATTTGAACCAGTCGTAAATTTCTTTTAAGCGAGGCACTGATTGTTTAGACAAGGTACAAAAGCATCTAAATTTTCCGCCTTTATCTCGTACTTTAAATATTATATCCTGAACTATCTTTGTCTTTTGTCTAAGAAGATCATTATATGGTCCATCAAAAGAAATATTTATAAAAACACTATTTGCATTCAATAAATCAATAAATTCATCTGTGAGTAGAAGACCATTAGTGGTAAATAATATATTGAATCTTGTGCCATATTGTTGTTCAAAGGATTTAATTCTTTCAAAGAATGTTTTGTAAAAATGTAAACCGGCTAAAGAAGGTTCCCCGCCGTGAAATATAATTTTAATGTTTTTATATTCTCTGCATGCTTTCTTGACTAATTCAATTGCAGTAGTCACTTTAAGCATATCAGTAGTCACAAAAGCATTACCATTAAAACAATGTTTACACTTCATATTACAGCCCATCGTAGGCTTAATTGTAAGATCGATTTTGTCTTTCATTATTCAAGTCCTTTATAAAACTGACCATTATATTCAAGTACAGTATAATTTCCTACTGCGGATTGACAATAATCTCTTTGCGGACATTCGTCTCTACAACTGTCTTCTGGAGTATAAAATTTAAACTCCCAGTCATTTTTTACATCCTTAAAGTACACCTTAAATGGTTTATTGTTATTTTTAAAATACGGTATATCTATTTCTTTTACACAAGTATCAAATAATTTAATTATGAGACCTCTATTTTTTAAATGATCAAATAATAATCTCGTATACTTTGAAGCAAATTCATTATTTATAGATGGGATATTATTCTTTCTGGAAACAATTGTGTTGGCCATTTTAGTTATATGAATGGCATTGTTAAATTTCAATACATCAATAGCGTGCAAGGTATTATTAAACTCAAGTTGAGAACTTATCATCTTTGGATTTAGAATCACTTTAATATCAACTTTACATTTGTAAGAATATAAATGTTCTAAGCCTAAGATCATTTCATCAAAACTGCCTTTACACCTTGTTATACTATCATGCAACGTTCTATGTCCATGAATAGGAATTACAAATCGATAGTTGTTGGTCATGAAACTGAAGTCGTGTGTGTTAAGACATCTACCATTTGTGTATATGAGCACTTCACATGCTATCCTTAGAAGAGATTTAAGGATTGTAATAATATTAGGATGAAGAAATGGTTCACCTCCGTTGATTATTACTCTATCTTTGCTCTGAATATTTTTTAATTTGAGATACTCAACAAACTCCTTAGGTGAAATTTTATTGAAAATACGCCCTGTGTGTATCGTATTATGAGAGTAACAAAACACACAATTGGAATTACAGGTGTATATAATATTGAAGTAGAATATATTCATATCTTATCGCGCAATTTGGGACAACGAATATCACCAAGCCCAATTTTCTTAAAGAAATGATACGACATGCCGATACATCCTCCATTGCAGTACTTTAAATATTCACATTTTTGACATTTTGATTCTGGTAACAATGAATAATTAGCAAAACTTAAAGCCAATTTTGTCTGCATTATTTGTGACAATGAAGAGTCTTTCAAGTTTCCTAGGCGAAAATCAGTCAAACAAGTGCAAGGATATACAAATAAATCAGGATAAACATAGATTTTGTTTTGTCCACTGCCACAATTTGAACATCTACGCCCTTTAAAAATTTCCTCCAACTTAGCTTTGTTCTTGTCATACAATTCAAAAGGAAACATCTTTTGAATTTTCATTCTAAAGTTTACATAGTCGAGCATGTCATCTACAAAGTTATTCCATTCCTCAGCTGTCATGATTTCATTAATGACAGCATGACCAAAAGGCATTTCGTATGAGATATTCCAGCATCTCAAAGATTCTAAATTTCCAAGAATATCAGCTAATTCTTTCATGCATGTCCTATTATTCTTGTTAACAACGCTTGAAACAGCATAAGGAATGTCTATTTCTTCTAGTTTTGAGATAGTGTGCATTATTCGAGAATAAGATTGCTTTCCCCTAATGGTATTGTGTACATCTTCTGTCCCATCAATAGAAATCTGTATATTAACTTGGAAATCAAAAAATTCTTTATTTATATAGAAATCAGTTGTGCCATTTGTACATATTGATATAGACTTACATTTACCTTTAAGGAAGTTAACAATAGAAACAAAATCCTTGCATAATGTAGGTTCACCACCGGTTATTACAATATCGTGATCCGCAAACTCAGATATAGAATGAAGATTTTGGAGATCTACTAAAGATAATTCCTTATTAGATTTATTACCCCTTATGCACATCTTACATTTCAAGTTGCATCGCTCTGTTAGAAGAAGGTATATTTGCATAGTTATTTGCAATAATATCGTATTATTTCTCGGGATTCTATATATAGAATCCCGAGAAATAATTGTTTGAGTGCTCAATTGAGAATCTCGTCACTGGATAGGTGTCATAAAATGATTCTGACACGAATTAATTGTGAGGATATTGGACTTTAAGGATTCTCAGTCCAACATGCACACGCGATTAGACTCTGGAGTTCGCATTCTTCTCTGTTTTTTTCTTGTTCTGACATAATCGTAATTTAAAATTTATTAAACATAATACTCTAATGACA
>JAIDPA010000262.1 GCA_029062985.1 Muribaculaceae bacterium | reverse complement strand
ATTAAGTCGTCGTCAGCGTCATATTTGTTTAAGAGACAGTTATAAATCTTATAAATCTTATAAATCTTATAAATCTTATAAATTATTTAATGCCTCGAGCCTCGAGCCTAAAGCCTAATCAGAATCAGACATTGAAGCGGAAATGCATTATGTCGCCGTCATTCACCACGTATTCCTTACCCTCAACCGACATCTTTCCTGCCTCCTTGACGGCATTCTCAGAACCGAGCGAAACGAAATCATCATATTTTATCACCTCTGCGCGGATAAATCCTTTCTCAAAGTCTGTATGGATTATTCCGGCAGCCTGCGGAGCCTTTGTTCCGCGGAGGAATGTCCATGCCCTCACCTCGTCAGCACCGGCAGTGAAGTAAGTCTGGAGGTCAAGAAGAGCGTATGCAGCCCTGATCAGACGGCTGACGCCACTCTCCTTCAGACCTATTTCCTCAAGAAACTCAGCTCTCTCTTCCGGGGTCTCAAGTTCAGCTATCTCGCTCTCAGTAGCAGCTGCCACAATCATTATTCCTGCATTGTCATCCTTAAGAGCTTCCCGGACGCTATCGACATATTTATTCCCCTCTACTGCTGAAGCATCATCGACATTGCAGACATAAAGCACAGGTTTGTTTGTGAGAAGGAACAACTCCTTGGCAAACTTCTGTTCGTCTTTTGTCTCAAACTGCACGCTGCGTGCCGGTTTTCCTGCCTCCAGTGCCTCTTTATAAGCCTGAAGCACATCCGCCTGCAGACGGGCAGTCTTGTCGCCTCCTGTCTGAGCAGCTTTCAACGTTTTAGCAAGACGAGCCTCAACAGTCTCCAGATCCTTCAGCTGAAGTTCATAGTTGATGATTTCCATATCTCTGACGGGGTCTACGCTGCCGTCGACATGAGTGATGTTATCATCATCGAAGCAACGCAGCACATGAAGGATTGCATCCGTCTCACGTATATTGGCAAGGAATTTATTACCAAGACCCTCACCCTGGGCAGCCCCTTTCACAAGACCGGCAATATCCACGATTTCGACAGTAGCGGGCACAACGCTGCGCGGATTACACATCTCGACAAGCTTGTTGAGGCGTTCATCAGGCACCGTAATCATCCCCACATTGGGTTCAATCGTGCAGAAAGGGAAGTTGGCTGACTGTGCCTTAGCATTACTAAGGCAATTGAATAATGTAGATTTTCCGACATTGGGAAGACCTACTATACCGCATTTTAAAGACATTTACAAAGAATTTAGCATCTGTCGCCGACCATGATTACGTCATGCTTAAGGCCATAGACAGAAAAATTATGATTATGCCTGCAAAATTACAAAATAATTCTTAATTTACGGTATTCCCGGGACACGCTGATAGATATAGGTCTGGGTGCGGTTGCCTATCTGCCATTGCAGCCAGAGTGTGCGGTAGCCATCCGTAAACCAGTATGCCATTGTAGAATTATCTCCGCTCTCATACTGGATATTGATCTGATAATTGGTAGTGGTGTTGCCTGACACCTGGCAGAAATAAGCCATTCTCTCGGCATAAAGCCTGCCGTAGTCATAATAATAATACCTGCCTCTGCCTCCGCCATAAAACTCAAGATAGTTTGTATCGTACGGCCCGACAGGCTGAGAATTAGACTGCACCAGTTCCCATGTTCCGTCAAGGTCAGAATCATAGAAATAATTTGAGCCCCAACCCTGAGGAGGAGCATAGGGCCAGTAGTCATCACCGTCGACACAGCCGGTGAAAAGCGTTGAAGCACATCCTATCAAGAGCGCGACAAAAAGGAATCGTAATACACGTAATTTCATAACCGATGATTTTTATTCAACTTCAGCAAGCTCAAGTTGATTTTTCTTATTAAAACCTGAAATCAGTCAATATTGTTTTGACATCCTGCTTATTTCCCAACCTTCTATGCATCGTGTTTTTGAAGAAAATGCCACTCCTATACGAAACACTTCTCTTGAATCAGTCTGAAACTGCAAATCATACTTCTTTTCCTCAATCTGACGAAGGGCATCGGAAGCTGAATGATCATATTTCAATTCTATGACATAAATATAATCTTCTGTCTTCACTAATATGTCTATGCTTCCGTCCGAGGTATGACTTTCGGCAGTAGTCTCAAGACCAATTATATCTAAAAGTAGATAGAAAGCATTATGGAAATTATTTTCATCATCCATTTTCATTTTGAAATCAATACCTGCAAAATAAGCCTGCATTGCTTTCATTGCCTTTTCAGGATTCCCAAGAATAAAGCTGATGACAATTTCATTGATCACTTCTTTCGGAGAGTATTTTCTGGAATTAACATAATATGGCAGCAAGACGTCATACAAACCGCTCTTTACTTCATTATTAGGAATACCTAACCGATACCTTCTGACCTTCCGGTTATAATTCTTTATGGTAAGATAACCAGTCTGATAGAGAAGTGCCAAGGGTTTAGGATTCAGCAAGTCGAGCCCTTTTAACTCTTCTTCAGAACAATAGGAATCAAAAAAGTTTGAGAGATCCACGTTTATCCTGCTCAACAATTGTGCCACAACAGTAGGAATACCCGTCTCATTCCAATAATTCCCTATTTCTCTTTTGGAAAGGCAGTTAAGCAGCGACCAAGGATTATATATCTCACTCCCTTCTTTGGCAAATCTATATCCGTCATAATTTTTTTGCAGCAGTCGGCATGCCTTATCAAACGACACTTTTTCCTGATGTGCGAAATTACCGATGCCTGCTGTAAAATACTTATTAAGTTCTGTAGCTGTTATTCCACAAATATCGGCATAATCATTGTCGAAAGTTATGTCGTTGATATTATTTAAATCGGAAAAAATACTCAGCTTACTGAATCGGCTCACACCCGTAATAAAGACAAACCGTATATATTGCGCACTACTCTTGAAGTTGGAATAAATTGCTGCAAGCTTTGAACGGAAATAATCAAATTTTTCAATATCATTAAGATTCCCTATCAAGGGCTTATCATACTCATCAACAAGGATGACCACCTGCTGACCCGTCTTTTCGCAGGCAGCCTTAATGATATTGCCTAACCTTGCCGAAAGATTTGCGGAAATGTCAGTCACTCCGTAAAGCTTTTCCCAATTTTTAAAAAGATTATCAAGAACAAGATCAATGACACCGGTCTCAGCATACTTTTCCACGTTCAAGTCAAGATGTAGCACCGGGTATGGTTTCCAATCCCACTCCATTGAATCTATATAAAGCCCTCTGTAGAGTTCACGTTTCCCTTCAAAGAAATAAAGAAGAGTAGAAAGAAAAAGACTTTTTCCGAAACGGCGAGGGCGAGCCAGAAAATAATATTTACCGCCGGAAGTGATCAATCTTTCTATAAAACGGGTCTTGTCTACATAAATACAGTCCATCAAACGTAAAGATTTGAAGTCTTGTTCCCCTATTGGATATTTTGTGGAAGATGGCATACCGTTTAATTTAAGTCGTTTTGAAAGCACAACTTAAGATTTAATGGATGATGGAGCTACATTAAATAACCCTCAACATGAATTTGCGAAAGTTGAGCTATTAAATGCAAAATTATAAAAATCAAAAGAAATATATCAACCTTAAAAACGTTTTTCTTGGCTTACACTCCAGCCCGGAGCCTCGCTCCTAACATTTTATAGGTAACTGAGGCTGGTAAATTACCGATTTTTGCGTATTTCGGAAGTTTTTGGGAGTGAGTAATTTTGCATCGTCAAAACAACACATCTCTGAAATGATTACCGGATTCAACAAAATCAAGACTTTCGCAACTTTGCTCACCCTCTCCTGTTTCGGGTGCGGAGCGATGGCTCAGGAACTCGCTGACACTGCCGGCTACAACCGTTTCCGTGTCGGAAGTTATGCTGAAATAGTAGCAGCTTTCAAAGACTATGGCATCAACCGTTTCCAGGCAGAAGGGAGCACCCGTGAACATCGCAACACAATCGCTGTTCCGCGCTTCACTCTCGGATTCGATTTCAAATTCAACAAAAAATGGATTCTTGGAGCCGAGATAGAATTTGAGGCAGGAGGCACAGGGACTGCTGTCGAACTTGAGAATAATGAAAACGGTGAGTATGAGACAGAAATTGAAAAAGGTGGTGAGGTTGCACTCGAACAGCTGCATATCACACGCCTCATTCATCCCGCCTTCAATCTGAGGGCAGGTCATCAGGTGGTGCCTGTCGGTCTGACAAATGCCCACCATGAACCTATAAACTTCTTCGGAGCCGTGCGTCCTGAAAGCCAGACTTCGATGATGCCTTCAACCTGGCATGAAACGGGACTAACCATATTCGGTACATTCGGGAAAGGACACGCTATTTTAGACTATGAGGTCATGGTGGTCGCAGGACTAAACGCCAACGGATTTGACCGCGACACCTGGATCGCTTCCGGGAAACAGGGTTTCTTTGAGACGGATAATTTCACCTCTCCCGGCTATGTGGCGCGACTTGACTGGAGAGGCGCGAAGGGATTACGTACAGGTGTTTCTTTCTATTACTGCCGGAATACAGGAGCCAACTCTGACAAATCCCAGACCTATTCTTCCTACGGACGCATACCTCTCGAGATATTTAGTTTTGACGCCCAATATCGCAACCGTCTGCTGACGGCACGTGCAGACCTTACTTACGGACATCTCGGCAACAGCCGGGCAGTCAATGAACGTAACAATCGTCTCCCGGGAGCTTCCCCGTACAGCCGTCTTACTCCCGTTGCAAAAAACACACTCAGCTACGGAGCGGAAATAGGCTTTAATTTCGGTAATGTTTTCTCAATAGCGGGGTGTCCCACATTTATTCCATTTGCCCGATACGAATATTTCAATCCTCAGAAAGTCGTTGAAAAGCCCTATACCGCTGACAGACGTCTCGAGGTAAGCAAATGGACGGCAGGTCTGAACTGGTTTGCGTTGCCGAATCTGTTGGTGAAAGCGGATTATTCCACACGTCAAATCGGCACATCCAAAGTATTTGGTAAAGGTCCCTATAATAGTGAAAATGAAATTTCCATAGGAGTAGCCTATATCGGTTGGTTCTTTAGGCGTTAGGTGATTAGGCGTTAGGCTTTAGGCATTAGGCTTTAGGCTTTAGGGGATTAGGGGATTGGGGG
>JAIDPA010000261.1 GCA_029062985.1 Muribaculaceae bacterium | reverse complement strand
TAGCCGATGTCGAGGCACTGAAGGGAGCCGTCAGCATCCACGACAGCAGAAAAGCCATTACGGTCATTCCTGCCGCTTTTCCAATCAGACCAAGTGTTTTGCTCCTCTGAATTAGTCGCTTCATCCCTTTGTTCCCGATTCTTTATGAAGTTGTCTTTTTTCATTCTGAAGTCGTTTACTATCATTTTTAAGAATTTAGTTTAAACAACTTCAATTCATACTTTTGGGCAAAGATAAGAAATAATTATATAATTTAGGATAAGAAATAATGAATTTTTGTAATTTTGTCATGTCAACCTCTTTTGTCCGGTTATGGAAAGTATTTCACAGACCACCCTTTCCTTTCTCCCCTTCCCCCCTAATGAGGGTCAGTTCGCTCTCATTCATGCCCTTTCTGCCTTCGTCGAGAATAGGGGAAGCCGTGATGTGTTTATACTGAACGGATATGCGGGCACAGGAAAAACATCTGTATTAGGCGCTTTAGTGAAGGCGCTGCAGTTTCTGAGGAAGAAAACAGTGATTCTCGCTCCGACAGGGCGCGCTGCCAAAGTCGCAGCGACAATGGCTGGCGGAAAGGCTTCTACAATTCATAAGAGAATTTTCAGGGGAAATTCCACCGACCCTTCCAACACCACTTTTTTCCTTGCCGAAAACAGAGATGCCGATACTCTTTTCATTGTTGATGAGGCTTCTCTTATAACAGATTCCGACAATTTCAGACAATCACTTCTCCAGCAACTGGTCAGGCACGTTTACAGCGCGCCGGGGTGTGGGATGATTCTCGTGGGAGACACTGCCCAGCTTCCCCCGGTCGGAATGACGGAAAGTTTTGCCATGAATCCGGAAAGACTGAGAAACATCGGACTGAATCCCATACGCTTCTCTCTTGACGTGCCTGTGCGCCAGACTGCCGGAAGTGGTATTCTGTATAACGCCACTATAGTCAGGAACGCCCTGTTATCCAACCTATCTTTCAATAATTTCTCACTCAAACTTTCATCTTTCCCCGATATCGAAGCTATCTCTTCAAGAGATATGGCTGATTATCTGTCAGATTCTTGGAGCCGTGTGGGTACTGAGGAAACGATTATCATAACCCGCTCAAACAAAAGAGCCAACAATTACAATCGTGCAATCAGAAATATCGTGATGTATGCCGAGGAACCTCTGCAGAGGGGTGACAGAATTGTAATCTCAAAAAACGACTATTACTGGAGCAAGATAAACAAACTTCAAAATTTCATTGCCAACGGAGAGACAGCTGAGGTCACATGGGTGGGTAAAAACGAAAAAGTGTTCGGCAGATGGTTCACTGACGTCGAACTCCGGCTTCAGGATATCGAGACTCCCGTGGCAGCCAAGGTGATGTTGAGGAGTCTTGTGACTGAGGGTGCCAATATTCCTCGTGAGGAGATGGAGCGGTTTTATACATTGGTCATGGCAGAGACTGAGGGAGAACTTTCCCACAAGATAAAAGCGGCAACTGAAAGCCCCTACTTTAATGCCCTTCAGGCAAAATATGCCTATTGCATCACATGTCATAAAGCACAGGGGGGACAATGGAAACACGTCTATATTGATATGGGTGCCATTCCTATGGATGCGATCGGTCAGGAATTTTACCGCTGGCTATATACATCCATCACCCGTGCCACGGAAAAAGTGTTTCTTATTAATCTGTCAATTCCCCACTGCTAAATTCCGCTTTTCTTCCTTATAATATGCCATTTTATCGCCCGTTGAAAGCGCATCCTTTTTTATTTGCAATTATTTTCGTAACTTTGCGCCAAATAACAACTTAAAATTCTTGATTTTTGCGCATGTTTCTTGTGCATTTAAAACTAAAGAAATGAAAGCATACGTTTTTCCGGGCCAGGGCGCTCAATTCGTCGGGATGGGTAAAGATCTTTATGAGACTAATGCCGAAGCCCGCGTACTTTTCGACAAGGCAAACGAAATCCTCGGTTTCAGAATCACTGACCTCATGTTTGAAGGCACAGAGGAAGACCTGAAGCAGACTAAGGTCACTCAGCCTGCAATTTTCCTGCATAGCGTTATCCTTGCAAAAAGTCTTGGAGATGAATTCAAACCCGATATGGTAGCCGGTCATAGCCTCGGTGAATTTTCTGCTCTTGTGGCAGCGGGAGCATTATCTTTCGAAGAAGGTCTGAAGCTTGTTTCCGCGCGTGCTCATGCAATGCAGAAAGCCTGTGAGGCTCAGCCTTCCACTATGGCAGCCGTGCTGGCTCTTCCCGATGCAAAAGTGGAGGAACTTTGCGCTGAAGTGGATGATATTGTTGCTCCCGCTAATTATAATTGCCCCGGACAGGTGGTGATTTCAGGCACAGTTGAGGGTATTGACAAAGCTTGTGAGAAAATGCTTGCTGCCGGTGCAAAACGCGCTCTCAAACTTAAAGTGGGCGGTGCTTTCCACAGCCCCCTTATGCAGCCGGCTCAGGAGGAACTCGCTGAAGCCATCGCAGCTGCCAAATTCCAGACTCCAATCTGTCCTGTATATCAGAATGTAGACGCAAAGCCTCATACAGATCCCGAAGAGATTAAAGAAAATCTCATCAAGCAGCTCACGGCTCCCGTGCGTTGGACTCAGGATGTTGAAGCTATGATTGCTGACGGTGCTGATGAGTTTATTGAACTCGGTCCGGGTGCTGTGCTCCAAGGTCTTGTGAAGAAAATCAACCGTAGTGTAGCCACTTCCGGCAAACAATAAATATCTCTTTTCAATTATGAACGTAGCAATTGTTGGAGCAAGCGGAGCGGTCGGTCAGGAACTCCTCCGTGTTCTTGACGAACAGAACTTCCCTGTAGATAATCTCCGTCTTTTTGGTTCTCCCCGCAGCGCCGGAAGTGAATATGAATTTCGCGGAAAGAAAATCACTGTCGAACTCCTGTCAAAAGATTCCGATTTCTCCGGTGTAGATATTGCATTCACTTCAGCAGGAGCCGGCACATCTAAAGAATATGCCGATGTCATCACCCGCCACGGAGCAGTGATGATTGACAATTCAAGTGCTTTCCGCATGGATCCTGATGTTCCTCTTGTAGTGCCTGAGGTGAACGGTGAGGATGCACTTGATCGTCCGCGCAATATCATAGGCAACCCTAACTGCACCACCATCCAGATGGTAGTCGCTCTGAAGCCTATTCATAACCTCTCCCCTATCAAGAAAGTTCACGTAGCTACTTATCAGGCTGCCAGCGGTGCAGGTGCGTCTGCTATGAAAGAGCTTATCAATCAGTTTCAGGAACTCGGAGAAGGTAAAGAACCCACTATCGAGAAATTTGCATATCAGCTCGCATTCAATCTCATTCCTCATGTAGATGTTTTCACTGAAAACGGCTATACTAAAGAAGAGATGAAGATGTATAACGAGACACGCAAGATTATGCATTCTGACGACATCAAAGTCAGCGCTACATGTGTTCGTGTCCCCGTGTTGCGCGCACATAGCGAAGCCATCTGGATTGAAACAGAGAGTCCGCTCTCTCTTGAAGAAGTGGAAGAGGCATTCAAGAAAGCTCCGGGTCTTGTCGTAAAGGACAATCCGGCAGAGAAGGAATATCCTATGCCACTCGACATCACCGGTCAGGATCCTGTCTATGTAGGGCGTCTCCGCAAAGACCTTGCAGATCCCTGCGGGCTAAGTTTCTGGGTTGTAGGCGACCAGATTAAGAAAGGCGCCGCCCTCAATGCAGTGCAGATAGCACAGTGGCTTCTCAAAAACGACGAAAGGTTAAAAGCAAAGCTTTAAGGCGTCAGGCTAAAGGCATTAGGCTAAAGGCTAAAACTAAAGGCAGCGGAATCGTTCCGTTGCCCTTTTTTATTGTACCTTGAGCCTCAAGCCTTTGATGCGTCAGCGGTTTATTGTAGGCGTTTCTCTAAAGCATAAGGTCTGTTGCCTAATGCCTTTTTCCTGACTTCGTCACTCAAAAACGTAGATTATATAATTATCTTAAGTACAAAATTTTGTAATTTCATGTCACCTTAAATGGGTATAAAAGCTATACCAGCTATTTAAGCTATAATACCAAAAATTGCAAGATATTAATCTCGGTCTTTCCTCTTTCCCTAATTTTATTCCAAAAAATAAATGCTTATGATGCCCGACCATTTTCATCAATACATTCAGACAAGATCTGATGGCTCCCTTTATCTCCCTATGTGGAAGGCTTTTTTCTCTATTTTTATCAATCATTTTCCAAAACTTGACAACCCTCGTTTCAAGGGTTGTGTCG
>JAIDPA010000260.1 GCA_029062985.1 Muribaculaceae bacterium | reverse complement strand
ATATAAAATAGTTGATATTTCTATGAAGAAGTATTCTTACCGCATTATATCTTCAGAATTTTAAATAAAACTCCTCACATAGCAACCGATATTCCTCCGTAGGTTGAAGTGAATCTTCAAACATAGTTAAAGTTTCAATATCTTCTTCCTTTATCAAATACTTTTTCCCCTTATCATTGTCGGCTCGATATGCTGGCTCATAAACAAATTCGAGTAAAACTCTTTTTGCCTCAGCGGATATTTTATTCCTTATCAATAAAGCTCTATTGAGAAGCATATTATTTTTTTTGCCATAAGAATATAAAGGTTTTAACTCAATAGATGGAACCACCATAGAAAGCCTCCCTCCCGTTGTCAACAATGATGGAGACTGACTAAGTAACGAGTATGGAGAAAGCTCACCCTGATGTCGAGCTAATTTGCGGGGGTCATCAAGATCTTTAACTCCTGAATTAAAGAAAGGTGGATTGCTGACTATTAAATCAAATTTATGTCTCCAAAACGTATGTTTTTCATGGCATTCCTTAAAAGATAGCAATTCAGTTGAAAGTCGGGTTCGCCATTCGGAATTTTCAAAATTTGACCTTGCTTCTTCTATTGAATCCCTATCAATATCTATTCCGTAAATGGTTGCTTCACGATTTCTTTGCGCCATCATTAATGCTATCAGACCGCATCCCGTGCCGACATCCAATATATTTTTCCCATAGCAGGAAGCCCAGGCACCGATTAGTACACCGTCGACTCCAACTTTCATTGAACTTTTGGAATGAGCGACCGAGAAATATTTAAATTGAAATTTACTGTCTTTTATTTTCATACCACAAAATTAATGAATTTTACGATAAAAATCCCTCCATAAAGCCTTTCAATCTTTATGAGTTATGAAAGCCTCACACTGATTTATAGTTTTTAAATTTTCATGGTTTAGATTTTTGTATTCCAAATCATTTGTGTAATTTTGAAGTAGAATGCTTATATTACCAGGTATTAACTCAAAAAACTATAAAACATGAAGAAAATCATTGATTATCTGCTTGTAGTTGTAATATTTTGTGCGTTGCAAAGCTGCTCAAAGGACGAGCCCAAGCATATCGATCCCGAACGCCTTTCGGGTGAATGGTTTCTGACCAATATTCGTGGTTGGGAGTATGACAACGATGCTCATGATAAAAAATATGAGTTTAACGAAACATTCAACTTTAATGGACAAGGTATCCCTGTTGGTTCCAATACGATAGATGCCCAAAAAGTAAGGTTCTCAGTTGATAGTTTCGATTCAGAGTCCGGGAGTGCTCAACTTACGATAACAAGTTTTTACTGGAGCCTATATGATCAGGAATGGAAATTCGATGATTCCGGCACGATTACACTTAAAGGTGATCAATTAATCGACGGAACAATGAAAGCTACAATCATAAAGCTCACTGAAGCTAACATGACAATATATCAGAAAGATGAAGACGGAGAAACTTATATAACATATACAAAACTGTCATATTAAAAACCCATAAGCTGAACTACTGTATTTTTGTTAGTCCTATCCAAAGGGAGAAAAACATAAAATTTAGTAAAATTATAATAGCAAGACAATTAAACGACCAATATTTCATTTAGAAGTGAAATATTGGTCATACCTTTGC
>JAIDPA010000026.1 GCA_029062985.1 Muribaculaceae bacterium | reverse complement strand
AAATACAAGCATCCCTGATTTCCACATTTTTCAGGAATGAAACTTTAATAGAACAAAAATAAATACCAACCTTTCATAATTAAATAATGAAAAGATACAGCATTCCCGTTATGGCGGCGGCTCTCGCCATTCTTGTCTCCCCTGCCTGCGCAGACAATGCAGAAAATAATTCAGAAAGTCAGGCTCCCCAATTCATCCGCACATCCAACGGAGCATCTTTTGAAACAGATTTCACGGTAGCTGCCGAAAAAACAGTCAACGCAGTGGTCTGCATCAAGAGTTATGCCACCCGCCAGCAGAATCCTTACGGGAATCAGGGTGGATATGATCCTTTCGGCATGTTTGACTTCTTCTTCGGAGGTCCGCAACAGCGTCAGCAACAACCGCGCCAACAACCGCGCAACAGTGAACCGGTTCAAAGCGGCTTAGGCTCAGGTGTGATTTTATCTGAAGACGGATATATTGTCACCAATAATCATGTTGTTGAGGGAGCGGATAAGCTGGAAGTTCTTCTAAATGACAACTCCACTTACGAGGCTCGTGTCATTGGCACAGACGAGGCAACTGATCTCGCCCTGATAAAAATTGACGCTGAAAAACTCTCGCCTATAACTTTCGGCGACAGTGAAAGTCTAAAAGTTGGAGAATGGGTGCTTGCAGTAGGGAATCCGTTCGGCTTTAATTCAACTGTGACAGCAGGAATTGTCAGTGCAAAAGCAAGAAATCTGTCGCAAAACACCCGAAACGGAAAAATGGGGATAGAATCTTTCATCCAGACTGACGCCGCGCTTAACCCGGGCAACTCGGGAGGGGCGTTAGTTAATCTCAAAGGTGAACTTATCGGTATCAACTCAGCGATTTACTCCAATACCGGGAGTTATTCAGGCTTCTCTTTCGCTATTCCAACTACAATTGTCAAAAAGGTCATGACCGATCTCAAGCAGTATGGCACAGTGCAGAGAGCAGTATTGGGTTGTGCGGTTGCCGAACTTGATTCAAAAATTGCCAAAGAGAAAAACATCACGGCAGTAAAGTCAGGACTTATTGTCAGCACAGTCGCAGACAGAAGCACTGCAAAAGAACTCGGTCTTCAGGCTGATGACGTGATTACAGCAATCAATAATGTTGAAGTGCATAATTATGCGCAGTTGGTAGAACAAATCAATAAGTTCAGACCCGGTGATAAGATTTCAGTGACTTACTACCGCGACAATCGTAAGGAAACCAAGACAGGTATTCTTAAAAATACGCAGGGAAACACCTCTATTACTAAGAAAGGTGACTTCACCGAGATAGGATGTGCGTTCATGAAGCTTTCCGAAGAAACAAAACGCAGCCTCGGTATAAGCAACGGTGTGAAGGTTGCCGGACTTAAGAATGGAGCTTTCAGAGAAGCAGGTATAAAAGATGGCTTCATAATCACCGAAATAAATGGTAGAGCTGTCAATTCAAGCGATGATGTGGAAGCTATTTATAACAACATCATGAAAGCTGACGATGATAAAGTGATGTTTATTACAGGACTTTATCCGACAGGTAAAAAATATTATTACGCTGTGAATCTTGCAGGCGAATAAACGAAAAAGAAAGACATAACCGGAAAAGAGCTGACTGAAAAAAATATGCAGTCAGCTCTTTTTCTATTTTTTTCAAAAAAAAATTAATATTAACACAACATTCCCCCCCTCCAAACGTTTAAATTTTGGCAATTGTGCCCAATAGAGTTTATTTAGCCAATCCATAAGGGTGCGAAATGAGAAATACACAGTAGTGTGTTTACCTTTTCGTCCGTTTAGGTATATATAAACAGAAACAGCGTTTAGGTTCAAATAAATTCAAATGGCAGAAGGATTTGACAGCATCGAGTATGTTGTCGGCATCCATAGGCTTAAACATTTGAAAGGGAAATATGAGACAATTAAAGATAACAAAATCAATCACCAATCGCGAAAGCGCATCGCTCGACAAATACCTCCAGGAAATAGGCCGTGAGGAACTGATTTCTGTAAGTGAAGAGGTTGAGCTTGCTCAGCGTATCAAGAAAGGAGATCACGCTGCCCTTGAAAAACTGACAAGGGCTAACCTGCGATTTGTAGTGTCTGTGGCTAAGCAATATCAGAATCAGGGATTGAGTCTTCCGGATCTCATCAATGAAGGAAATCTCGGATTGATCCGTGCGGCTCAGAAATTTGATGAGACCAGAGGTTTCAAATTTATTTCCTACGCCGTATGGTGGATTCGCCAGTCTATTCTTCAGGCGTTGGCTGAGCAGAGCCGAATTGTCCGTTTACCTTTGAATCAGGTAGGTTCGCTTAACAAAATCAGTAAGGAACTTTCAAAATTCGAACAGGAAAACGAACGCCGACCCTCTCCGGAAGAGCTCGCTGAGCGTCTTGGTCTTCCTGTAGATAAAGTGTCAGACACCTTAAAAGTTTCGGGGAGACATATTTCAGTTGATGCGCCCTTCGTTGACGGTGAAGATAATTCTTTGCTTGATGTTTTGCCGAATGACGACAGCCCTATGGCTGACTCATCACTCAATCAGGAATCTCTCTCTAAAGAGGTCGACCGTGCTCTCAAGCAGCTTTACGACCGTGAAAGAGAAATATTGAAAATGTTCTTCGGTATTGGATGTCAGGAAATGACATTAGAGGAAATCGGAGCGAAATTCGATCTTACCAGAGAACGCGTAAGGCAAATTAAAGAAAAAGCTATCCGCAGGCTGAAAGGACAAAAGAGCAAACTCCTCAAGAGTTATCTTGGTGAATAAGAGTTTTAATTTTAAGATGCCTGTGAGACACTTAATTGGAATAAATATGACATTGCCCATGTCCGTCAGAAAATTTTTGGCGGGAATGGGCATTGTCTTTTGTTTAGGTCTGTCAGCTAATTCTGACATTAAGGCGGAAGAGAGAGAAAGCTTTTTTAAAGAAGGTGAGAAGGGTCTGGTTGGCTCTCACTTTACATGGGGTGCCGAACTTGGAACGTCTATTGATATCAGCGGGTATGACTCCTCTACTTTTAATATTGATGCGATTTTCGGTTATAAGAACAGCCTCTTCAGAACTCTCGGAATGGGTGTCGGCATTCACCGCGCTTTAGGCACCGGAGATAACTTTATCCCCGTATATGCCATAATGCGTACATCTTTTTCAAAGAAACCCGGGTTGTTCTTTATGTCGCTGAAAGCGGGCTATTCTTTCAATACAATAAGTAATTCCCCTACATTCGGAGATACCAATGCCTCTCTTGGCGCCGGGATTAATCTTGCAATGAGCAAGAATTTCCAATCTCATATAATTTTAGGCTATGAATTCCGGCATTTTAATCAGAAGCATAGAGATAAATACTCTATTGA
This sequence comes from Muribaculaceae bacterium, assembly GCA_029062985.1. Lineage (GTDB taxonomy): Bacteria > Bacteroidota > Bacteroidia > Bacteroidales > Muribaculaceae > Lepagella. The sequence goes on along the minus strand of JAIDPA010000026.1, from coordinate 6,471 downwards.
GGCAGAAAACGTATCGCTTGCAACTCTGACTTTTGGAGTCAATTTCTGATAATAATAAAGAAGCCGGGAAAACGAATTTTCCCGGCTTCTTTCATTATTGAGGATACCCTAATTGTGCGTTGAGGTGTACTAACAAATTACTTTTTGATTCCGTCACGTTGTAAAAGAGCTTCAGTAGTAGGCTGTTTCCCTCGGAATTCCACGTATAGCTCCATCGGATCTTTCGTTCCGCCCGATTGAAGCATCTTTTTGAATTTGGAAGCCGTGTCCTGATTGAAGATGCCTGTTTCCTTAAAGGCTGCGAACGCATCAGCATCAAGCACCTCCGACCATTTATATCCATAATATCCTGAAGCGTAACCTCCCGAAAAGATATGACCGAAAGAAGGAGCCGTCATGCAATTTTCCACTACGTCGAATACTCGTACAGGATCTTGAGCTTTCTCTTCAAATTCAGCTATGTCAGCGTTTTCAGATATAGGCTTGTCAATAGTATGGAAAGCCATATCAAGGAAACCGAAACCAAGTTGCCTCATGCAAGCGTAGGCAGCTCCGAACCGATTTGATTCGACAAACTTCTCAATAAGCTCGACGGGCATTTTTTCTCCTGTGACGTAATGGCGTGCGAATCCGTCCAGAAATTCTTTTTCCGTAAGATAATTCTCATTGAATTGAGAGAACAGCTCTACGAAATCATGATAGACATTAGTGCCGCTGAACATTGGATACGTGGCTTGTGATGACAGACCATGGAGGGCATGTCCGAACTCGTGAAGGAATGTCTCCACCTCTGAAGGAGTTAGCAGCACAGCATCATTACCAACCGGCTTAGAGAAATTACATACTATAGAAATGAGAGGAAGCGTACGTTTCCCTTCATCATCCTTCTCTTCTCCACGAAATTCAGTCATCCAAGCACCCGGTGATTTCCCTGTGCGGTAGAAAAAGTCAGCATAAAGGATTCCAAGCAGATTGCCGTCAGATTCGTACACTTTAAAAGCCTTGACATCCGGATGATAGACCGGAATGTCCTTTTTCTCTTTGAAAGTGTATCCGTATAATTTGGAAGCAAGCCCGAAAACTCCGTCAATAGTGTTATGAAGTTCAAAATATTGCTTCATTTCCTCGTCGCTGACAGCATAACGCTCGTTTTTAAGTTTATCCGCCCAGAAACTGTAGTCCCAAGGCATCAGTTTAAAATCTTCTCCCTCGGTCTCTCTTGCAAACTTCTCAATTTCAGCCAATTCTTTCTGAGCGGGCTGAGCATAATTCACTCTCAAATCATTCAGAAGAGACATGACGGCTTCCGGTTTTCCTGCCATGGTTCCCTGAAGCTTGTATTGGGAATAATTATCTTTCCCCATCACTTTAGCAAGCTCAAGACGAGTATTTGCAATCTTTCTCAGAATATCAACGTTGCTGAATTCTCCGGAAATATTGCGAGAATTATACATTCTCCAGATCTTCTCTCTGAGTGGTCTGTTTTTGGAGTATTTTATGAATGGCACGTATGAAGGAGAATACATCGTAAAAAGATACAATGAGGGATCATCCTCTTTTCCTTCGCTTGCCAAAGTTTCCCTGGCAGTCTCTCTGGCAGCTGAAATAATATCTTCAGGAAGACCGTCAAGCTCATCTTTATTGACCCAAAGACGCAGCTCAGGATTTGAAAGCTCATTGGAGACATTCTGACCGAATTTAACTGAAAGATCTGAAAGATCCGACATCAGCCGACGATATTTCTCCCGGTCCTCCCCTTTCAGATTGGCTCCGTTAAGAGCAAAATCATTATACATTTCAGAAATCAGACGCTGTGCCTCAGGCGTCAAATCTTTTCTGTTTTCTTTTCCTTCATAGACCGACTTGATGCGTGTCCATAACCCTTCATTAAGAAGCAGATTTGTCTGATGTTCTGAAATCAGCGGAGTGACAGTCGACATAATATTCATCAGTACGGTGTCGCCCATAGCCGATTCAAGATTGCTTAATGTGAGCAAAGCATAATTAAGAAGTTTCCCGCTTCGGTCATAAGCGACAATGGTGTTTTCAAACGTTGGTGCTTCCTGATTAGCTACTATCGCACTCACTTCTGATTCATGCCTCTTGATTGCTTCTTTTATAGCCTCTTCATAATCTGAAGACTGAATCTTATCAAAAGGTACGGCTTGATAAGGTGCCGAAGAAGGTTCCAGCAGTGGATTGTGTCTGGCACCTGTTGAACTGTCGGTTGCTGTCATCAAAGATATTGCAGTTATTGTTCCGAAAATTAATTTATACATTATAATAAAATTTGTATTTCTCTGAGACCACAAAAGTAATAAAAAATCGGAGTATATCAAATAAGGATAAAGAAAGAGGAAGAAACCCTCTTGATTTCTTCCTCAATCTAACGATATAACTATCAAAAGTCTTAATTATTTGCTTAAGGGCGTACCGACCATAATCACCTGAATACGGTTTTCACCATTATACAGTCCTTTCATGAAATCATTTAAGCTTTCAAGAGAAGTTTCTTCGATAGCCTTTCTGTAATCACTGATCATGTCATATCCACGAAGATAATCAACAATGCCGTCGTCCCAATAAGAATTTTTGCGGCTGTTAATTTCCTCTTGCTTCAACATAGCTTCCTTCACTTTTGTGAAAGCGGTCATATCAGCCCCGTTCTCCAGCAGCTTCATCAATTCTGCCTGTGCGCGGTTAATCAATGTCTCCTGCTGCTCAGCATTAGTCTGGAAAGAATATATCAGATTCCAGGTCTTATTGTAATAGTTAAGGTTTCCGCGTACGGACGCTCCGTATGTGCCACCCTCTTCCTCTCTCAAAGTTTCTGTATATATATTTCTCAGGATATCACCCAGCATCGAAATCATAATTTCATTCCTGACATTAATCTCAAGATTATTTCCGCTGTAGATATCAAATACATTAACAGAAGGGGTCTGCATCGGCTGGTCAAATTTGTCAACAATCTGTCCGGTCGGATTGACAATAGGAGTTACAACCTTAGAAGGTTTCACTTTTCCGGCAGGAAGAGTCGCAAGATATTGCTCCATAAGCGGACGGAATACCTTTTCATCAATATTTCCTGTAAATACGAAAGTATAATCTGCAGCATTGCTGAGAAGCGAGTGAAGCATATCCATCATTTCCGGATAAACGGCTGCCTCAACAGACGCAGGGGTCATGCTTTCCATAAGAGGATTGTTGTCATAACGAACCTTGCTGATTCTGTTGGAGAAAATCATCTGTGGATTCTGGAAAGCATTTTTAAGGCGTTGTTCGATATTCTCTTTTGCGACGTTGAACGTTTCCTCATCTGCTGACAGATTTGTAAAAACTGTATAAATAAGCTCCATCATGACCGGAAGATCCTTCACTGTAGATTCTCCACCAAGCATATCAGTTGTCGAATTGACGCCGAATGATACGTTAACATTCTTCCCGGTGAGATACTTTCGAAGCTGCTTAGTGTCAAAAGGTCCTTTCTTAGCTGTAGAGAATGCCGTGGAAAGCATTTTTACATTCGCTGCCTGAGAAACCGGGAAAGCACGCTTGCCTCCTTCACGGAAAGCAGAAAGCAAAATTTCATCTGCTGCGTAGTCGGTTGATTTTACGACAACCTTAACTCCGTTTGATAATGTATACGTCTTGAATCCGAGCGTTTTGTTTTCCTCTGTCTTAACAATCTTTCCGGGCTTTGGAAGAGAAGAAATAAGAGGTTCAGAAACGACTTCGTCAACGAATGCCTCATACTGCGCGTTCATGGCGTCATTAACTGTTTTGACGAGAACATCTTCAGCGACCAGTTCAAATCCCTCTTTCTGAGGTTCAGAAGTAACAATCACCATATTATCAGGTGTCAGAATCTTCTGAGCATACATATTCAGAGCTTCCACAGGAATTAAAGGGAGGACACTCTTAATAATCTCAAACTCTTTTTCTATGCCCGGATTGGGTTCATTATCCACAAATGTCCTGCACAATTCATCACCTAATGACCCATTGTTAGTCTTATCTCTTTCATTGAATCTCATTTCAATAGATGAAATCATATTTGATTTCACACGCTCCAATTCCGAGTCTGTAAAACCGGTTTTGCATGCACGCGCCACGATTCCCATGACTTCTGCCACTGCGCCCTGAGTTCCCTTTTTAGGGATAGTCACTACATTAAACGAAGATTTTGTCTTTGATACATAATAATCACCGAAATATACTCCGGCGCCTGAATAAAGACAATTAGGATTAACTGAATTTTCTTGCAGACGTCCGTTGATTAGGGCAGCTATCAGACTTTGAACGAGATCATGCTGAGTATATACCTCTACAGTGTTACGTAACTCAAAAGGCACTTTCTCCGATTTGAAGGAAATGGTTGTGCGTGGAGAGGTAAGCTCCGGATCAGTATATGCAAAGTATATAGGCTCCTTATTATCGCTTACCGAAGGATATTTTCTTTCTGCGGCATTTTCAGGCATCGGAATGGTGGAAAACATATCAATTACCTTTTTCTCCATTTCGTCAGCATCAAAGTCGCCTACAATTATTATACCCTGCTGGTCAGGACGATACCATTTCTTATAGTATGCTCTCAACTCTTCAGGTTTGAAGTTCATGACAACCTCCATACTTCCTATCGGCATCTGATGATACTGATATTCCTCATATATCTTGGGAAGCATCTGAGTGTACATTCTGAGAGAAGCATTATTTCGGCTACGCCATTCTTCCTGAATGACACCTCGCTCTGCGTTTATTTCTGATTCCTCAAGAAGGATATCCCCGCTCCAGTCGCGGAGCACAAGGAGAACACTGTCCATCAGAGGATGATCCGTAGTCGGCACATTGTTGATGTTGTAGACCGTTTCATCAAAGGAAGTATAAGCATTTATATCTGCACCGAATCTTATTCCTTTTCCCTGAAGATAATTGAGCATATTTTTTCCGGGATAATTCTTTGTGCCGTTGAAAGCCATGTGCTCCAGGAAGTGTGCGAGCCCAAGCTGAGACTGCTCTTCCAGAGTGGACCCAACCTTCTGAGCAATATAAAAATTAGCTCTTTCCTTCGGCATCTCATTATGCAGGATATAGTAAGTGAGACCATTGGGAAGAACTCCATGTTTCACCTTTGGATTCAGTGGCAAAGGTGTCTGAGCTGCCGCACACAGGATTCCTATCAGGAACAGTGCGACTGACAAAAATTTTTTCATCATAAGCTATGAAATTTGTTGTTAATTGTTTTGACTCTGAATAAAAATACTCAATGCTATGCAATGTGCTCTATCTTCCTCTCGCAATCAGATTTAACTGATATGCCGGAAAAGTTATGTTTTTTGTAAGGTCGTGAGACATTAATGTTAATTACAAAATTACAAATTAATTTTATTAACCCCTATAATCAGATAAAGAAAATAGCCTTAAAAGTCAACTTTTAAAAGATGCTCATCCTTTGACCGGCATCCGGTAGTCGAATAATAAAAAAAACTTTTGCTATCCTAAAGAGAATAAAATATTAATCATGCGAAAGAGTTTATAATAAAAAATATCTATGTCATATTGAATAAATTCATAAAGGACAATTGATAGAAAATGAATAAATATTTAATATTCTTCTCCTTCTTTATATTATCGGTATCATTCTGCGGGTCTGCACAGAATGATAATAAATTTATTGCGTCCTTTACAGGGGGAATTTATATCAATAATGAGCAAGCGTGGATCTTGGAACCGGCAATCTCCCTCCACTTTAATAAGTATTTTGGTGTCGGAATGGGAATGGAATTCACTTGCCAATACAATCAGCCGGTCAGAACGACAGTGATTGACAATCATGAAGCCGCACTTGTGGATAATGAACGAAACGTAGGCTGGATAATATTCAAACCTCACGCAATATTCAAATCGCCTGCAATTTGGAAAAGCAGTGATAATTATTTGCGATTATGGCTTCAGGCTGAACCGGGTGTGAGTCTCGCATGTCCTTTCAGAAATTCCTTGACGTATGAGATAATGCAATTTGAAGGTACTGTTTCACATCCAATTGGTTATATGGTTTCACATCCGATTGGCTATAGAAGGTTTCCAAATAAAGGATTACAATGGTTCTACTGGAATGCAAAAGTCTCAGCAGACTTTGCTATTGATCGTTTTATAATAGAGGCTGGTTATGGTCTTTCTAATCTTGATTATTATTCGGGACGCAGAAACATAACATTAGCGAATGGACAAAAATTCTATGTTCCTAAGAAAGAGTTGAGTCAAAGTGTTTTCATCTCATTAGGATATTCATTTTAAATGATATTTTTATTTAAGGAATTATTCCGTTCATCATGGCATAAAGAGAGAGTCCGGAAGCAGATTTAATTCCAAGTTTTGAAGATATATTCTTTCTGTGGGTTATTACTGTATTAACCGAGATACACAGAATATCTGCAATTTCTTTATTGATTTTTCCTTGTGCTATAAACC
>JAIDPA010000259.1 GCA_029062985.1 Muribaculaceae bacterium | reverse complement strand
GAAATAAATCATCTATTATTAACCCGAAAGCACTATTTAATAGCAAAAAGAAAGCAAAAGAATATTTTCGCGATTAATACATAAAAAAATGCGTAAAATATTTGGAATCAAGCACTTTTTATATTAAATTCGCGACGTGTTTTTCATGGTATTAGATTTAAGGTTAGAGGAATAGTTGTCGCGAGACAATTACTCCTTTTTTTTTGCCCGCGCGTGGGGAAGTTGGGACAACTTCCCTCCCCGAGGAGTCCAATTGAAAGTTGAAAATTGTGATACCTTATTGCTCCAGTTTTGACCGCGCATGGGGAAGTTGGGACAACTTCCCTCCCCGGTGTGCCTCGAGCCTTGAGCCTCGAGCCTTGAGCCTAATGCCTAATGCCTCGAGCCTAATGCCTCGAGCCTACGCATAAAGCGTTTCCTGAATTATTTTAAGGGATTTGATATTGTCAGCACCGAGATAATGAATTGAATAATAGTGTAAGAGAATATTGAGAAGCTTGCGGCGTAGTTCGGTGGTCAGACCGAAATCTTTCATATTATCGAAATTCATATTGCATAGATGCACGATCCACTCAGAGTCGGCATTATCAAGGTAATCGCTGTGCGAAGGACGCATTTCGGAAAAATTTCCGCTGCGGAAATCGAAGAAGACACCGTCATGCCATTCTGAAATATCGGGCTGGATTCCCATGAAGGGAAGAAGGGATGCCATAAAGGTCAGATGAAAATCTGAAATATTTTCTTCAAGACTGTCGAAAAACTGAAGAGAACGTTCGATATAGTCAAACAGGGCTTCATCAGACATAGACGCGCGTAGAAGGCGATTCAGAAATTCGGAAAGGAAAAGACCGACCATGGCTTTCAAGGGATGAAAATATATTCCTGCCCAGACATGACGCAGAGAGAAGGAACCGAGTTTCTGCAATTCAGCATTCTGCTTGAAATTAATGTCGGCATCTATGACTGCCAAAGGTTGCAGCCGGGAATTTCTCATACGCCCCGTTTTACCTCCACCTGCTGAAGAGAGGAATGCCATGCGTCCTCGCGAACGAGTGAAGACAGTGACGACATTGTGGCGGTCAGAGTGAGGAGTTATGTCAAGAATTATACCGGATATTTTTTCAAGCATAAGGCGTTTGGAAATTGAAAATTGTGATAGTTTTTGAGGCGCGAGGTTCGAGGCTCAAGGCTCCAGGCTCAAGGCTCAAGGCGCGAGGCGCAGTCCTCTCAGTGCTCTTAGTGCTCTTAGAGCTCTCAGCGCTCACAGTTCTCATAGAGCCGGCAGAGCCGCCAGAGGAGCTATTGAATGCGAAGCTACCAAAAAATGCGTCCATTGAGATTGCAAAAATAATAAAACTTTTAATTGAAATAAACCAAAGATACCCATAAATGGTTATTAATACAGAGCAGCTCAAACGGGCTGCTCTAATGAAATTACTAATGAGATAATTTAAAATTTATAGAGAAACTATGGCTGACACAACAAAAAGCATCAAAGGCACCAAGACCGAACAGAATCTTGGCATGGCATATCTGGCTGAATCAACTGCAGTAACACGCTATACATATTATGCTCAATCTGCAACTAAGGAGCAGTATTATCATTTCGCAGATATCTTCAATGAAACAGCTGCCAATGAGCTTCATCATGCTAAGATATTCCTGAAACTTATCCCGGATGGAACAACTGTCACAGCTCCTGTAGGCGTTGATACAGGCGTTCTGACTCCTACACTGGAAAACCTTAAGGTAGCAGCAGCTGAGGAGGAAAGAGAAGGTGTGGAATTCTATACAAAGGCAGCCGAAGTGGCTCTTGAAGAGGGTTTTCCTGAAATAGCAGAGACATTCAAGGCTATCGCAACAATCGAGAATCATCACAAAGAGCGTTTCGATCTCATGCGTTGGCAGATTGAGAACGATAAGGTATGGAAGAGCGACAAGCCGCAGAAATGGCAGTGTCTCGTATGCGGTTATATTTTCGAGGGTACAGAACCCCCACAGAAATGTCCGGCATGCAAGCATCCTTACCAGCACTTTATGCCAGCTGAAGAAAACGTATAAGACATTAGGTTAAGCAACCTTAATATCGGTTATAGGGTTAAGGGGTTAAAGGGTTAATTCCCTTGACCCCTTACTTTTTTATCCCTACCAATCCCCTCGAGCCTAATGCCTAATGCCTAATCCCCCCAAAAAGAAAAAAGAGGCTCGTATCGCTACGTACCTCTTTTTTTCAATATTCTCGAATCACATCGAAAGATATTGAAGTCCTAATCCTAATTTAACTATTAATCCATAACTTTACTAATGCAACAATAATAAATTGTCATTGAAATATTCATACCCATTGTTGAGATTAAAAATCCCAACCATTCCAAAATAAAACTCATATCGGGGATGTATCAAGTCTGACGTATGATTAAACATTCATCGAAACATCAGACCATTGAGGGCTTGCACTCGGAACTGTCGAAGTATATGGAATCATTTTCCGCTTCTATTCTTCAATTGGAGAAGATAAAGCCTGAATACAACATCAATATGAAAAGTTCAGTTTAGGAATGGAATTTTCTAATTTGGGTTTTCTTTGACAACGAAGTCGGCAATGCCGCTTCAGAGCAAACTCCTATGAATGACATCGGTGGAAGAACTCATGGAGCTTGCAAGTGCAAAGTTAACAATAAAAAATATGATTACATAAAAAAATCCATAATAATTTTTAAATATTGGTATTTTTTTATGCAGTTTCCTTTTTTAACACAAGGTTGGAGGCTCGGAAGCTGCAACCTGACAGCTACTCCAGCTCCATGATTCCCGGGACAACATCAGATTTGACGGTCTGATCTATCTTGGTCGGCACAACTGAAACCATACCGTGGGCAAGACAGTATTCATCAGTATCTGTCGACTCCGGTTCCTCATTTATGAAGTTTCCCGTCAGCCAATAGAATTTCTGTCCGTGAGGATTGACGTATTCCTTATATTCATCGCTCCAGTTGCCCTTACATGCTCTAACCACCCTGCAGCGATGAGGGCGAGAAAGAGTCACCGGAATATTGACATTAAGGCATATCCCTTCCGGAAGCCCATGTTGAAGAGTCCAGGCTACAATCTTTTTGACAAAGGGGATGCAATGGTCGAAATCGGCATCAGGAGAATGATCGGTAAGGGAAAAACCGATTGAAGGAATACCGAAGACACATCCCTCCATGGCAGCTCCCATTGTGCCTGAATACATTACGTTAATAGAAGCATTCGAACCGTGGTTGATTCCACTGACCACCAGCGACGGACGACAGGGAAGAAGAGCATGCATGGAGAGTTTAACACAGTCGACGGGCGTGCCGTTTACTTTATACATACGGGCACCGTGATATGACGGAAGCTCAGTTGCGGAGAGTGGACCGTTGACTGTAATAGCCATTGACTGGGCAGAGCGTGGACTGTCAGGACACACACAAACCACCTCTCCGAAAGGGAGAAGTGCGTCAATGAGCTGATGCACACCTTTGGCTTCAATGCCGTCGTCGTTTGTTACAAGTATAAGCATGGGGAGATTTTTAAATTTTAAATTGAAATATAGGTCCGAGACTTAAGGCTCGTGGCTCCAGACTTTGCTCTGTCGGAGGAAAACAAACATGAGTTGCACTGGAGTTGAGGAAAACTATACGCTCGGTCATACTTTTTAGGAACGGAAAAAATTGAGTATTTAGTTTGTTGTTATCTGATTATTTCTTGAGGCGCGAGGTTAGTGGGAGATTGATTTCAATTAAAAAAAGATTGGTCAAGTGGTGGCTGTTTAATAAAGATTAGGTAATTTTGCAGTATAGGAAAGTGTATCCTAAGTTTAATCATTGTTTAAGGATTGATTTTTTTCGCATGAACTGTCAGGTCAAAGAAATAGGTGAATTGCTTGGTATCAACATTTCCACCCAAAATGAGATAGACACTTTATTAACTGATTCAAGGAATCTTACACGTCCCGAGAGGAGTATGTTTTTTGCCATATCCACACCGGGTGGAAATGACGGACACCGTTTTATGCGACCTTTATACGATCGAGGAGTGAGAAACTTCGTTGCCTCTTATATCCCTGACGATATGAAAGATGCGGGAGATGCCGAGATTTTGATTGTCAGTGATGTCATCGATGCTTTGCAGCAGATTGCAGCCTCTCTCCCGAAGAGGGAGGGGTCAGAAAGAGTGGCTATTACCGGTTCGAGAGGGAAAACCACTCTCAAGGAATGGATTTTCCAACTCATGGAACCTCTTTGCGAGACTTCACGTTCCCCCCGCAGCTATAATTCACAGACAGGGGTGCCTCTATCATTGTGGGAGACAGCCGACGGAAGCGATATTGTCATTTTAGAGGCTGGTGTGTCGCAGAAAGGGGAGATGGAAAAACTTGAAAAATGCATAAAGCCTGACACAGTGATTTTCACCAATATCGGGGATGCTCATTCGGAAGGATTCAGTTCTGAGGAAGAGAAAGCCGAAGAAAAAATAATTCTCGCCAAAGATGCGTCGTCTATAATACTTTGTGCAGATTATCCTCTTCTTCTTAAAGCTGCCGGTTCACTCGCCGGGGATAAACAATTCATAACCTGGTCAAAAATTTCTCCTGTTATACCCACTCATGCAATTGAGCCTAAGCTTCATTTTCTCATTCGAGAGAGCGATACGGAAAAACATCTGTGGGAAGCTGTCGTAGGGGAAAGGGTTATAGCGATTGATATTCCGCTGCTTAATGATGCGGAAGTGGAGAATGCTGCCAATGCCTTGGCTTTCATGCTTCACCGAGGAGTTGATCCCGAGGTCATTGAAGACCGTTTCCGACATCTTTATAAGATAGGAACTCGTCTGAATGTAACTGAAGGGGTCAACGGATGCGCGCTGATTCTTGATTCCTACACAAGCGATGTCTCCTCCCTCTTGCCTGCCATTCAGTTTATGATGCGCAGAAAGATGCCTCAACAGGATTCCGTGGTGGTGATGAGCGACGTGCAGCATGAGACCTCAGGAAAGGGAAATCCATACGCTGTCATTGCCGCGACCATAAAGGAAAGCGGAGCGGACCGTTTTATCGGTATCGGCAATGAGATGAAACGCCATAAGGATCTCTTCCCTGCCGGAAGTCAGTTTTATTCCACTACCGAAGAGATGCTTGAGACTCTTCATCCTTCCGATTTCATCAATGAGACAATCCTTCTTAAAGGGGCTCCAAGTTTTGGATTCAGCAGAATAAACGAACTTCTTGAAGCGAGAAAGCATGAAACCGTGCTTGAGGTGAATCTCGACGCCCTTATCAGGAATTATAATTATTTCCGTTCCCACTTACCGTCCGGGACGGGGATTGTTGCCATGGTAAAGGCGTCCGGCTATGGAGCAGGGAGCTATGAGATAGCAAAGACTCTACAAGACTGCGGAGCTGCCTATCTTGCGGTGGCTGTACTTGATGAGGGAATTGAGCTTAGAAAGAACGGAATCAGAATGCCCATAATGGTGATGAATCCCAAAGTGGTCAACTATCGTTCGATGTTTGCCAACAAACTTGAGCCGGAGATATACAGTCTGGACATGCTGAGAGACATTGTGAGAGAGGCACAGAAACAGGGCATCAAGGATTATCCCATTCATCTTAAACTCGACACCGGTATGCACCGTATGGGGCTGATTGCTGAGGAACTGAAGGAAGCTGCTGATATTTTAAATTGCCGGGATGCTATAAAAATCTCCTCCGTTTTCTCTCATCTTGCCACTGCTGACTGCATCGATATGGATGATTACACTGAACTTCAGCTCAGAAGATTTAAAGAAATGACCGATTTCCTTGCCCGACTTCTCCCCTATCCTTTCAAGCGACATGTGCTCAATTCAGCAGGGATACTGCGCTACGGTCAGACTCATCATTATGATATGGCTCGCTTAGGGATAGGACTTTATGGCGCCAATACCTTACCGGAGGAAATTGAAAAACCGCTTTCCGTGGTGTCAACGTTGCGCACTGTCATAATCAATATCCGCGAATGGGAGGAAGGGGAAACAATCGGTTATGGCAGAAGAGGCTTGCTGACAAAGAAATCAAGGATAGCTACTATTCCGATAGGTTATGCCGATGGTATGAACCGTCATTTCGGAAGGGGAAATATCAGTGTAAAAGTTAATGGGAAAGATGCGCCTACTGTTGGTAATATCTGCATGGATGCATGTATGATTGACGTCAGCGATATTGACTGCAAGGTGGGGGATGCAGTAGAAATATTCGGGACAGAAGCACCTCTTCAGAGACTTGCCGACGTGCTTGATACTATTCCATACGAAGTTCTGACCTCGGTATCTCCAAGAGTCAAGAGAGTCTATTATCGCGAATAAGGCGGTAGGCGGTAGGCTTTAGGCGGTAGGCTTTAGGCGGTAGGCTTTAGGCGGTAGGCTTTAGGCGGTAGGCTTTAGGCGGTAGGCGGTAGGTTTTAGGTTTTAACCTAAAGCCTACCGCCTTGATTCGGTTTTGTCTGCGCGTGGGGAAGTTGGGGACAACTTCCCTCCCCAGTTAGCCTTGAACCTAATACCTAATACCTAATGCCTAACGCCTATAGCCTTATGCCTAAGACCTAAGACCTTGAGTCTAACGCCTCGAGACATTTCTTCACTTCCTCGTCAGTAGTGTGTAGCTTCTCCTTGCAGAATTTTAAGAGTTCGAGAGCACGCGAGGTGTAAGCGGCGAGAGAATCGATGTCGCATTCATCGGATTGCATTTTTGCTACTATCCCTTCCAGTTCAGCTATTGCTTTTGAATATGTCATTGTCATTTTTAAATTGAAAATTGTGATAGAGGCCCAAGGCGCGAGGCTCAAGGCACGAGCCTATTGCTTAACCTCTGCTTCTACTGTGCCATTAAGGAGAGTAGTCGTGAAGCGTGTGCCCGGTGGAAGCTGTCCTACATCAGTAACGGCTTTTCCTCCGACGCGGGTTATACTGTAGCCACGGCTGAGTGTATTTGACGGACTCAGAACATTCACTAATGACTCAAGAGAACGCACCCGCTCTGAGGCTCGGTTCAGAACATTTACTGCAGCCATGGAGAAAAGATTCTCAAGTTGGATAAGACGGTCGGCAGCCCTGACAGTACGGTTTGATGACACCTGCCTGAGAAGGTCTGAAATCCGATCGAGCCGCGAAGAAGCTCGCTCAAGTCTTGAAGAGACCAGCACCGGAATACGGGTCAGTTCGCGGTCAAGGAGGGAGGATGCCGCAGCAATACGCGCTGAGGCAAGTGCGGGTACGGTTGCCTCCAGATTGGCAAGGCGTTGTGTCTCACCCTTGATACGGTCAGTGCTATAACGGGCAATAAAATCCGTCAGCGAAGCAGCTCTCGTCTCAGCCTCCCTCAGGGAATCCACAAGAAATCCGGCGACTGCCGTAGGTGTCTTCATGCGTGTATGTGCAATCTCATCAAGCACTGTCCTGTCCCTCTCATGTCCTATTCCGACAATTACAGGAAGCGAACACAATGCCACAGCCTTTGCAAGTTCGTAATCATCAAATCCATTGAGATCGGTAGTGGCTCCTCCACCCCTGATAATCACCACGCAATCCCACAAATCAATTGTCTGCTCCACCATTTCAAGAGCAGCCCTGACCGAAGAGGAGGTGCGGTCGCCCTGCATCACTGCCTGAAAAAGATGTGTATAAAACACGTATTTTTCAGAATTTCCAAGCAGATGATTCATAAAATCGCCATATCCGGCAGCCCCGGGGGCAGAGATTACAGCTACCCTTTGCGGAGCAAGGGGCAAATGCTGTTTTTTATTGTTATCAATGATGCCTTCACGCGTAAGACGCTGAAGTATTTCACGCCGCAGGCGCTCAATGTCGCCGAGCGTGAACGACGGGTCAATATCGACTATATTGAAAGAGAGTCCGTAGAGGGGATGATGGCTGGCACTGCCCCGGAGGAGAACTTTCATGCCCGTGGCAACCTCACGACCCGTGGCTGCAAGGAATTTCTTTCGCAAAGGATAGAAGGTGCTCGCCCATATTGTAGCTCTCATCTTAGCGACAGTCTGCCCGGCTGCATTTTTCTCAACCAGCTCCATATAGCAATGACCGCCGTTGACCCTGACATCGCTGAGTTCGGCAATTACCCATGCATTCCAAAGCTCGGGGACACGCCTCATAGCTTCCCCTATCCAGGCGGCATATTGAGAAAGTGTCAACCCTGTGGGGGCATTCAAGGGATAGGCAGGTTCGCTCATTCCCCACCCTCTTTCATTACTCCAATCTCCTTTAAAGCGCCTGTCGCAGGGTCAAAGACTGCATACGAGGGAGATTTCTTATCGGTAAATATGGCAGGATTCAAACCGAAATTAACTCCGAACTGAGCCACCTCGTATTCTGCTGAAAAGAGATCGCGTCCCATATATGAGATTGTAAACTTAGCAGCCCCCGGCACACAGTATGCCACTGCATCCTTCGGGAGCTTCTTTTCCTCACCCTTTGCATCAACGGGGAGAGCGCCTTCGTCTGTGATATGGACGTTGATATAGACAGGTTCACCACTGTAATCATCGGGAGCCACAAAGCCTTCAAAATCACTGAGACGGAAAAGGACATTACGGGCATTCTCCACCGGCACATAAGAGAACCTGCGAACCACTGTCTCACGTGTTATATTGCCGAGGAAGGCTGCCGTCAGAGCTTTTTCCTGATGAGCGAGAGAATTGAGCATGAGTTCGAGCTGCTTGCCGTCGGAAGGCATATTATCAGCAGTGCCTCGTGTCAGTGAAACTTTAGCATCCCTTATCTCCATAAGATTCTCCGCAAGCATCTGAGCCTGTTTGGCTGACGACTGTGACGCAATGAAATCCTCATCGACATATTGCAGATATTCATTATCGGCAAGCTTCTCTCCCTCAATCTGAGGCTTGGGAAGGGGCGTAGAAGCCTTCTGAGCAGAGGGCTCATGATTTATTGAGAGAAGCATGTTGTCAGCATCCACTCCTATATAAGTAAGGGCTCCCGATTTGAGCTGCATAAGATAACGCTGATCAGGATTCGGGATTCCATAGGGGCGCACTGAAACCGATTTGATTGTCCAGGATTCAGAATTTTCCTTCACGACATTGTCAGAACCTGTGTATTTCTTTGCATACCGGTAGTAGGGACCGGCGGTGCGGACTTCCCTGACAGCTGTAACCTCAACTTCAAGAGCCGTCACGGGCAAGGTATAAATCAAGCCGTATTCGTTATGCTTTTCGGCAGTAAGGATTTTTGTCTGTTGAGAAAAAGCGGGACAACAGGCTGCAAGAATCATCAATCCTGCCAATATAG
>JAIDPA010000258.1 GCA_029062985.1 Muribaculaceae bacterium | reverse complement strand
CCTATAAATATTATGCCAACTAAACCTTTTCATTATCAAGAGATGTTTCCGCTCGGACCCGATACGACGGAATATGAACTCATAACCAAAGATTATGTGAAAGTAGAGAACTGGAACGGCCATGAGATGCTTGTAGTCGATCCGGAAGCTTTAACAGTCATTGCGAATGTCGCAAGCCACAACTGTTCGTTTATGCTTCGCAGAGAACACAATGAAATGGTTGCTAAGATTCTGAGTGACCCCGAAGCATCTGAAAACGATAAGTTCGTTGCTCTTACAATGCTTCGGAATGCTGAAGTGGCAGCAAAGGGTGTTCTGCCATTCTGTCAGGATACAGGAACTTCAATTTGTGTAGCCCATAAAGGTCAACACGTATGGACTGATTGCGATGATGAAGAAAAAATTTCTCTGGGGGTTTATAAAACTTACACAGAAAATAATCTTAGATATTCGCAGAACGCACCCTTGACTATGTACGACGAAGTGAACACAGGATGTAATTTGCCGGCACAAATTGAAATTCATGCAACACAGGGAAGCGAATATGAATTTCTTTTTGTAGCGAAGGGTGGTGGTTCTGCCAATAAGACATATCTCTATCAGGAAACAAAAGCCATACTTAATAAAAAGACTCTTGTGCCGTTCCTGATTGAAAAAATGAAAACTCTCGGAACTGCTGCTTGTCCTCCTTATCATATTGCATTTGTGATTGGAGGCACCTCAGCAGAACTAAACCTTGCGACAGTCAAAAAGGCTTCTGTAAAATACTATGACAATCTACCGACCAAAGGGAATGAATACGGTCATGCTTTCAGAGATGTGGAATTGGAAAAGGAACTACTCGAGGCTGCACAAAATATTGGCTTGGGCGCTCAATTCGGCGGTAAATATTTTGCGCATGACATTCGTGTGATAAGACTTCCGCGCCATGGTGCCTCTTGTCCTGTCGGAATGGGAGTGAGTTGTTCTGCTGACAGAAATGTCAAAGCAAAAATTAATAAGGATGGGCTGTGGATTGAGAAACTCGATGAATTCCCGGGAGAATTAATTCCGGAAGAACTCCGTAATCAGGGTGAAGGAGAAGTAGTAAAAATTGATCTTAACCGCCCTATGCCGGAAATTCTTGAGGAACTAAATAAATATCCGGTTTCCACACGTCTTTCTTTGAAAGGAACAATTATCGTTGGCCGTGATATCGCTCATGCAAAGATTAAGGAGAGACTCGATGCAGGCGAACCTATGCCTCAGTATCTGAAAGATCATCCTATCTATTATGCAGGACCCGCCAAGAAGCCGGAAGGAATGCCTTCAGGTTCGTTTGGTCCGACCACTGCGGGACGTATGGACTCTTATGTAGATCAGTTCCAGGAAGCAGGTGGCTCAATGGTTATGATTGCAAAGGGAAACCGTAGTCAGCAAGTGACAGACGCTTGTAAGAAGCATGGCGGTTTCTATCTTGGCTCAATCGGAGGACCGGCTGCAATTCTCGCTAAAAATTCAATCAAAAATGTAGAGCTTCTCGAATATCCTGAACTTGGCATGGAAGCTATCTGGAAGATTGAAGTAGAAGATTTCCCGGCATTCATATTGGTAGACAATAAGGGGAATGATTTCTTCAAGCAACTTAAACCACGTTGCCCAATGGATGTTTGCGATAAAAAATAAAACAAACAATTAAATTCATAAAAAAAGTTCGCTCATTTTGGTGAGCGAACTTTCTTTATTATTTATTATCTTCAAAATTTAATCAAGGAGAGATATTGAACGTTTAATAAACTGATTCAAACTTTCACCCTTGAGAAGATTACTTTGCAGAAGAGCCAAATCTATTATCTGCTTAACCATCGGCTGTTCTTTTGCATAAAGAGCCACAATTTCTTCCTCCTTTTTGCGTGCATCAGCAACTTTTGATTGCTTTTCACTTAAATCAGGTGTAGATTCCTTCTTCTCAGCCGCTTCCTTTTGAGCATCTGAAATCTCTTTATTCAAGGTCTCAATTTCGGCTCTGAGAGGAGCAACTCTGTCCTGGAGCGAAGAAGTAGCCAAATCAATAATTTTCTTAACAGCAGGCTGAGCAGTGTTAACTATCAGTTCATAATTATCCGGCATCTGACCATAGAAACTGCTTCCCGGCTGCATTTGAGCCATTTCCTTCATTCTGCGCATGAATTCATTCTGAGTGACAGTCGCAGGAGCATCTGTCGGATTCAACTCAGCAAAATTAATAATGAATTGAGCTTTCTCTACATCAGGAATCTGACTCTTAAAGATCGTAGTCATAACGTCAGTCTGGAGAGGAGTGAGCCCCGCATCTTTTGAATCTGTCTTGACGATAAGTCTTTCAGGAATATCAGAATCAACACGCACGAAGCGTATTTTTTCAAGCTTCTGTTCAAGAAGACCAATGATGTGATTGTCAAGCTGACCATCCATCAGAAGGACATTATATCCTTTATCTTCCGCTGCTTTTATATATGTATATTGTGCGGTTTTGTCAGTAGCATAAAGGTAAATAATATTATTATCCTTATCAGTCTGCTCAGATTCGACAAGCTTCTTGTATTCCTCAAGAGTATAGTCAACACCGTTTACATCCTTAAGTAAGAAGAATTTCTTAGCTGATTCAAAGAATTTCTCATCAGTGAGCATTCCGTATTCAATGAAGACTTTTATATCGTCCCATTTCTCTTCAAATTCCTTTCTGTCAGAAGTAAACATCTTATCAAGCTTTTCAGCAACTTTCTTAGATATGTAGGAAGAAATTTTCTTCACCTGCTGGTCGGCTTGCAAATAACTTCTGCTGACGTTCAAGGGAATATCGGGAGAATCAATCACTCCCTGCATAAGAGTCATGAACTCGGGCACAACACCTTCAACCTGATCTGTCACATAAACCTGATTACAGTAGAGCTGTATTCTATTTTTCTGAATGTCAAAATTATTCCTTATTTTTGGGAAATAAAGAATACCGGTGAGTGTAAATGGGTAGTCGACGTTGAGATGAATCCAGAACATCGGATCTTCCATTCCCGGCATTAATTCATGATAGAACTCAAGATAATCTTTATCGGTGAGTTCAGTCGGTTTTTTAGTCCAGAGAGGTTCTGAGGCATTTATGATTTTATCTTTATCAGTGTCAACATATTTGCCATCTTTCCATTCCTGTTCTTTTCCTGAAATAACCGGCACCGGTAAGAATCGGCAATACTTCTTCAAGAGATTATCGATACGAGCTTGTTCGAGAAATTCTTTGTTGTCATCATCAATGTAAAGGATGACATCAGTTCCTCTATCAGTTTTTTCAATCTCTTTCATTTCATATTCAGGGGAACCATCGCATTCCCATTCAACAGCTTTGGCTCCTTCTTTATAAGAAAGAGATTTGATTACAACCTTCTTGGAGACCATGAAAGCTGAATAGAAACCAAGTCCGAAATGTCCGATTATTGAGTTGGCTGTGTCTTTATATTTTTGGAGGAATTCCTCAGCTCCTGAGAATGCAATCTGGTTGATATATTTCTCAATATCATCAGCATCCATTCCTATACCATGGTCAGAAATTGTAAGTGTGCCTGCTTCTTTATCAATCTTCACCTTTACATTCATTTCTCCGAGCTCACCCTTGAACTCTCCGAAAGATGACAGTGTCTTAAGTTTTTGAGTTGCATCAATTGCATTGCTTACAAGCTCACGAAGGAATATCTCGTGATC
>JAIDPA010000257.1 GCA_029062985.1 Muribaculaceae bacterium | reverse complement strand
GGAAAGATGCCGGAGTGGTCGATCGGGACGGTCTCGAAAACCGTTGTACCCTTACGGGTACCCAGGGTTCGAATCCCTGTCTTTCCGCAATAAGTCCTGATTATCAGTTAATTAAATAAATAGCACCCAATTTTGCACCCATTTTGGGCGCAAGATTGGAAAGATGATTTCCTTGACATTCTCCAAAAGATTATTTACGAAATCAAGAAACTTTATCGCTTACGTTAACAATGCCTTAGCCGTTGCGCCTCTCGGAGTTTTACATTGAATTTCTAAATCTCAATTAGAACGGTTGATATTTTTAGACTGGAATATACTCCTGGTATATTAGTAGTGAATTATTTCAACTAAAGGTTGTGAGTCGGGAATTTATTCGGTAACTTTGCAGTTGAATTTTAGTGATATTTATATACTATGGATATATCAACTGGGTCAAAAATCAACCGATTGTTGTCTGACGGCACTTACGGAGGCCTCTTTTTCTCTGAATGGCTTGACAGGACAGGCTATTCGGCACAACTTATAAAGAGGTATAGGGAATCAGGCTGGCTTGAATCTCTTACCAATGGTGTCATGTTCCGCAAATCCGAAAAGCTTTCAGCATTGGCAGCAATCCATTCTTTTAACAAACAGACAGAAAAGAAAGTGCGCATTGCCGCCCATTCAGCTCTTGAACTTCATGGATTCAGTCACTATATACCTATGGGAAAACCGAAACTGATGGTCTCGTTTGATCCCTTCAAACCGGGTGAATGGGTTAAAAGTGATAAATTTGATATGAGTATAGTACCATTTTCGACAGGCATCTTTTCAAATCCTTCAACGCAAGTATTGACCAAAGATAATCTGGAGTTGCCGGTCTCTACTCCGGAACAGGCTTTCTTAGAATGTCTGCATCTTGTTCCGTCACACTATAATTATATGGACCTTTTCTATCTGATGGAGCAACTTACATCGCTTGACCCTGAGAGAGTTCAGAAAGCATTGGAAAATACTTCGAGCCAGAGAATAAAAAGGATGTTCCTATATATGGCCGAGAAAGCAGGGCATTATTGGTTTGACATGCTCAATACAAGTTCGTTGGGTATAACCAACTCTAAATTACAGCTTGTAGAGAATGGCACATATATTTCTAAGTATAAAATAACTGTCCCCAAAGAACTTCAAGATTATGAATGAAGCATATCGAAATCAGGTGACACTTCTCATAAGAGTGATGCCGTTGGTGTTCAGAATAAAGGACTTCGCAGTTCATGGAGGGACTGCTATCAATCTTTTCCATAGGAATCTCAACCGCTATTCCGTTGACATTGATATTACATATATTCCTATAGCCGACAGAGATTCCAGTCTGAAAGCCATAAACGCTCTTTTAGCGTCTTTAAAAATTTCTATTGAGAGAGCCGTGCCGGGAATAAGGGTCATACACAAGAAAGATGTATGGAAATTACAGTGCACAAAGGATGGTACGACTATAAAGATTGAAGTAAACGGAACCAAGAGAGGTCTGTTGGGAGAAGCCGAGAAGAAAGAGCTATGTGAAAAAGCAAAGACCGAGTTTGGAATGACATGCTATGCCAATATTGTATCTTGGCCACAACTATACGGAGGTAAGATTGCAGCGGCACTAAGTCGCCAGCATCCCCGTGACCTGTTTGACTGTCGGGAAATCACAGACAAAGATTTTTCAGAAGTTAAGGCCGGTTTTATGCTATGTCTTTTGGGTAGCGATAAGCCAATAGTTGAGTCTTTGACGCCAAATCTAATCAATCAGACAGATGCATTGGAGAATCAGTTTGAGGGAATGACAGATGAACCCTTTTCCTACGAAGATTATGAGATGTCGAGGAATAATCTGATCCAAGTCGTAAATAGAGGCCTCGATGAAACCGATAAGGAATTCCTTATTTCATTCGAGGATGGCACTCCTGATTGGGATAAATGTTGTGCCGGAGACTTGAGTCAGTATCCATCAGTAAGGTGGAAACTTCAAAATATCCAAGTCTTGAAAAAGAAGAATCCTCGCAAACATCAAGCTGCGGTTGATAAGCTTGAAAAATTTTTCAGTGCCTCTGAAATATGAATTTTTTTATCATGAAGTTGTTTAAACTGTTAGACTGAATCCACTGACAAACCAAAACAAACCTCAGACTATCTATTAGTTCTGAGATTTGTGGTGTCGGATGGTTTTGAATCATGACCGAAATCAAACCCGATTAAAAAAATGTTAAAAACATAGTTAAAATACCCACCAAATTTGGGAGACAGAAATATTTTTTTGTAATTTTGTATTAACCGTTGCAGCGGATACACTCCAAATGAGAGTACTTGATTCGGTCAGGAAATTTTGGGATAAAAAATATGTTTGGAGCTTTGCAATATATCAATTAATTTTGCGTTGTACAAATGTCATCTGCTATGTAATGCCGGATGTATCTCTATCCTAACTTGAAGCTGATTGAAGGAAACTCCAGAATAGCTAACTTTAACAATTCGATTCTAACATAATGAGACTTTTCTCGTTTGTACTTGCGGTTGTAACCACTTTTGTCTCTTTCGGCATTAATCATGCCGATTCGGTAAGAGTGTATTTTCGTGCAGGTCATCGCCACTTTGATCCTTCTATAGGTGAAAACCGTTATGAGATGGACAAATTTATAGATAAAGTGCGTGAAGCTGACCTTGCAGGTGATATTGAATGTATCATAGTCAGCGCGTATGCCTCTCCTGATGGTTCAAGTCGGGCGAATGAATTGCTTGCCCGTAATCGTTGCGATGTGATTTCGGATTATATTGTGGAAAATTCGGGAATCAGCGATTCGTTGATTCAAAAGAGACCGTCGGGTATTGCCTGGGACGCATTGAAGCAACTTGTAGAGGAAACTCCTGAAATACCCTCCAGGGATGCTGTCCTCGATATACTCCGGAATACTCCTGTATGGGTTTTTGATAAAGATGGAAAAGTGATTGATGGTCGAAAGAGTCAGTTGATGTCGCTTGACCGTGGCGTCCCTTATCGCTGGATGCAGAAGTATCTCTTTCCTGATCTTCGTAATGCTGTAGCAATAACCATGCAGATAAAGGAGACGCCTTCGTCTGCTATTGAAATCAAAGTCGTGGAAACCTCTGCGGAGGAGTCTGCTAATCAAGTGGAAGAGGGTTCGTCTGAAAATTCTGACATAGCAGTAGGCTCCAATTTGAATGAAGAATCTGATAATTCGGATTCGCCTGCCACTCCTGAGTATGAGAAAAAAGTAAAGCATCGTTTTGCACTGAAGACAAACCTTCTCTATGACGCTGTCCTCTTGCCTAACCTTGAATTGGAATGGCTCCTCAATAATAATTGGTCGGTAAGCCTCGAAGGAGATGTCGCATGGTGGAAACCATCTTTTACGCGCGTCTACCGTCTTGCTGTCATATCGCCTGAGGTGCGCTATCATATTCGTCCTCGAGCTCCATGGCATGGTATGTATGTGGGAGTATTTGGAGGAGGAGGTCTCTATCAGCTTGAAAACCGTCATGACGGCTACCGTGGTGACGGGGGAATGGCGGGCGTTTCTTTCGGGTATATGTGGCCCATAGGAAAGCACTTCTCATTATCAGCAGGAATCGGCGCCGGATATATGTACACACGTTATAAAGTTTATAAAAGTATAGACGGACACAAGCTATATATGTTCACCAAATCACTCAATTATTTTGGTCCCCTTCAACTAAAATTTTCAATCGCCTGGCGATTTGATATTATGACTAAAACAGTTAAAGTCAATCCAATCCTATGAAATTATTAAAAATACATACCATCGCTTTTATGATGATCTTAGTGGCATTAATGGCGTCATGCCGTGATGAACTCTGCTACGATCATTACCCTCATCTGGGTGTGTCTCTGACGTGGGAGCATGAATGGGAACGCGATTACGGTATGAACCATTCCGTCAATTGGGATGCCTCTGTCCAAGGAATAGATTATGATGCTCTTCGTCCCGGCAAACCTGAATGGGTCAATATTCATCTTTTCTCTCCCGACGGCTCTCATCGTGAAAGCTATATGGATAATGATGGAGATTATATCACTGTAGAGGCAAATGTCAACCATTCGCTGCTCCTCTATAACGGAGACACTGAGTATATTATTCTGTCAGATCTCGCTACTCCTCCCAAGGCACGCGCATCTGCTACTGACCGCTCGCGTGCGTCTCTGACTTACGTCTCAAGCCTTCATCCTAATTCACGGACAACTAATCCCCCGGATATACTTTATTCTGCTTACCTATCGCAGGTTGATGCTATCGGAAATCATGAAAACAGATCGATCACAGTTAAGATGAAGCCTCTTGTCTACACTTATATCATCAGATATGAGTTTGAATATGGCAATGAGCATATAGCCCTTGCACGAGGAGCTCTCGGAGGTATGGCAGAAGCAGTGTATCTCATTGACGGACGCACCTCAGACGACTCGACAATCATACTGTATGACTGCGAAATCAAAGACTACGGTTGTCAGGCGCAAGTCATGTCGTTCGGCGCTCCCGGACTCCCTGATGAGTTTTATAGCAAGGCTGATGATAACTCCCCTGAACGTCATTATACACTCAACCTGGAAGTCAGACTCAAAAATGGCAACTTTGTAGAATATAATATTGACGTCAGCGATCAGATAAAAAATCAGCCACGTGGAGGTTTGATTAAAGTTTCCGGTCTTCGCATTGAGGATAAGGACAGTTCTTCTGAAGCGGGCTTTAACATAACGGTTGAAGATTGGGGAGAGCGTGAGGATATAGAACTGCCGGTTACTCCGGAATAACAGACCTGACTATTAAATATATATAAGAAAAAAGAGATCAATATTAGATAATAAATTAAAACACAATAATGCAATGAAAAAAATTCTTCTGTCATCGCTTACATGTGCATTGGCACTTTCTGCATGTACATCCGAGGATGTATTGGATGAAAGTCCGCAGAGCAATGCCATCACATTCAAGAATGTTGTGAGCAAGAACACAAAAGCTCTTGATAAAGAGTCTTTCAATCAGTTTTTCGCTTATGGTTATTACACCAAAGGGAATGACCTGAACACCCGATTCAATATTTTCACAGATACGCCGGTGACTAAAACTGGTGATGGATGGACTTCGGCAATCAGCCGTTATTGGGTAGCAGGGGCTACCTACAACTTCTTTGTGTTCAGCTGTGAGAATAATGATATCGCTGCAAAGTATGGAGGTGCCAGTCTGGGTCTGAACGATGGTGTTTTCCGTATTAATTACACCTGCCATACAGATGACGGCAATTCCCATGACTTGCTTTTTGCGAGTGCAACAGGTATTGAGGGACTCTTGAAGGATAATCCTCCTGTTCCTTTAGATTTCAAGCACATCCTTTCAAAAGTAAGCCTAAGATTCGTCAGCGATTTTCCCGAAGGTTATCAGGTTGAGATCACAGATGTGTCTATTTCAGATTTTGAGAATATGGGCACATTCACAGCTTCATCCAACGGAGGATCAGAAGGAACCTGGGATGCTGTCAAATATGACGAAAACAACGTTAATAAATTTACTCTTACCGCTCTGAACGGAAACATAACGTCTTCCGACAGAGATGCGCAGGGAAATTATGTCCTTTCTCCTGTTGAAACTTCGTCATGTTTTATGATTCCTAATAATTACAATGCCGGAGCAGGTGGTGATAACCCTGTGAAAATTAAATTCAAAATCAGACTTTTCAATCCTAAATTGGCTGCAGGCAACCAGACAATTGCATCAAATACGTTGGTCGGTTCATGGCATCCAAAATGGCGTACGGGCACCCATTACGTCTATACAGTGCATCTCTCCGGTAACGAAGCGGGTATGGAGAAGATTGCGTTTAATGTTGGTGTAAACGATTGGAATGCTCCGGGGACAGACAATACACCGGAGACAATCAACATCACTCTTGACTACGTGATTTCTAATTAATTCTATGGCTTATTAGAGAATACTTAACGGATATGAAGATCACCGGTATGCCAGGAAACTTTTCCCGTGCATACCGGTGATTTTCATATTTCGTACTAACGCTTATATTTTATGAAACTATAATTTTCATGATACTATAATTAGGGCTTCATAATTTATATTTCGCATTCCGGCGATAAAGGTTTTTTACGGAATTATTGTAATTTTGTAATCACAAATTCTAACCTGCATGCTGAAAGAGAAAATTTACAATCTTGTCAACAGAGACAAGAAAGGAATGATTGCCAGTCGAATTTACGATTGGTATATGCTGGTGATGATTATTGCAAGTATCATCCCGCTGATGTTTATTGAAGATTACCCTATTTTCAAGGTGATAGAGGTTGTAACGGTCTCCGCCTTCATCATTGATTATGCCCTGCGCTGGTTTACCTCCGACATACAGCTGAAGAAAGGTTGGCTGTCCTACATAGTGTATCCGTTCACTCCGATGGCGATTATTGATTTGTTGTCAATCCTGCCCGGTCTCAATCTAATCAGCCCCGAATTTAAGCTACTCCGGCTGACACGTCTGCTTAAAATCGTAAGGCTCCTCAAATTATTCAGATATTCTGACAAGATAACGATTTTTTTCCAGGTTTTACAGAAAGAACGTCAGGTGTTACTTTCAGTACTGATGCTTGCCCTTTTCTACATTTTCATTACAGCGCTCGTTATGTTTAATGCCGAGCCACATATAAATCCTCACACAGGTCAGGAGACTTTTCATTCATTTTTTGATGCTCTCTATTGGGCTACAGTTACATTGACTACAGTGGGATATGGCGACCTTTGTCCCGTAACTGATATAGGAAGAGTGGTCTCTATGTTGTCTTCGTTATTCGGAGTTGCCATAATTGCTCTACCTTCAGGCGTAATCACTGCAAGCTATCTTGAGGAACTTCGTGATTACAGAGTAAGACATGCTCATTAGCAGACATTAATCTGCCGTGCGCCCGGGATGATCAGACTTATTACCCGCAATCTAAACCGGTGCGTGTTGATATATAATATTTTAGAAAAACATTAACTTCTTTGAATATGGAAAATGATTTCAGAAAAAAGTTGGAAGAACTGCATAAAGACGACCATCATCAGGAGATAGTAAGTATTCTGGAGAAAATTCCGGCTGAGCAACGAGATTTTGAGACGATTGGACTTCTGGCAAGAGCATACAATAATATTGATTTATATGTAAAGGCAATCGAACTTCTTGAATCCGTAAAGGAAGAAGGGGAGGGGGACGCTTTATGGAATTATAGGCTGGGATACGCACATTACTATCTTGATAATCTCCCGGAGGCTCTCTCATATTTTAATACTGCCAAAGAACTTGACAGCTCGGATGAAGACACTAAATATTTTATCCGTTGTTGTAATAAGGAAATGCCTTTATCGAAACGTGTAGAGAATTTCTGGGCATGGTTTGTGGAGAATGAAGAGAAGCTGTCAGAGATGATTCACCCTCGCACACAGGAGGAAGCTGAGAAATTTACTGAATTTGTGCATGAAGGCACGAGTCTGATATCGGAAAATATATATTTCAATCTTGGGGGAGATCATGAATTTACTTTCTCTGTTGAGGGCTGGCAGGATTTGTTTATAATCTATCCCTATATAATTTCTCGAATGCCCGAGAGTCTTAAGTCAAAGTGGAAGTTCTTTCCTTTCAGTCAGGGAAAAGACGGACCGTTTGGTTTCAGAATGTATGGTGCGGATATAGACACAAAGCAGATATTGGTGCGTGCTTCATATCGTGAGGACATAAGGAGATTTCATCTTTCGTATTATGACAAAACACTCAGCGGATTGCCGGAGAGGGAGAGCAACAATGCTTTCTGGGTTATTCTGGAGAATACTTTGGGTGAGGGTGTGTCATATAAATATATTGATGACGTTGAGGAGGTTAAAGAGATAGAGGATGGAATGATTCCCTTGCCTGAACTGAGTAAATACATTGAGGAGACAGTCAAATCTTACGGCCATGGTTTTGTTGAGAATCCAAAGGATATCTACACCGCTTACAGACTGCAACCGCAGGAAAACGATGAGTTACGCTTTGATGTCATTACAGGGTCTACGTGTCTTGATTCATTAGTGTCGGAATATTACAGGGACTCAACGGAAATGTTCGATCATATAAACAGTTTTGGGGCAGGCGCTATTTTTATTGCTTTCCCGAATGGAGATGAGGAAAATGAAATAGTGAGTCTCCGTCATGAGATTGAGGATAGAATTACGGATGAGATTCTTGAGCCAATGAATCTCGGGCAGGTGATAGGAGGGGCGACCGGAACAGATAACAGTTATATCGATTTGCTCGTATATGACGCGTATGCTTTCCTTGAGAATGTGATTCCTTTGTTGAAGGAATATCCCTCTTTTTCCTTTTATGTTTCAGATTTCAGGCGGAGAGCTGAGCTGATGCGACTGACCGAAGCTGAAACAGAATAAAAATGAAATGGAAATGCCGGGTTAGTCATAAATAGAATCGGCTGATATGCTCGATGTTATCGACACGGAGCACGTCAGCCGGTGTTGTTTTCCAAGGTAGGCACAAAGACGCACGGCGAAATAGGTATATGGTCCGTCTATATAAGTAATGAGGGTACCGCAATATGTCGATTAAGATTGTTAATATTGCAAACAAAAATGATACAAGATATGAAAATGATAAAATTTTCAGACGGTACCGAACTTTGTTCCCTGGGCCAAGGAACATGGAACATGGGGCGGAATCCTCTTAAACGAAAACAGGAGACTGAGGCACTGCTCACCACAAAGCGAATCCCGCTTGCCGGATGGTAATCGGAGAATGTGGTCTCCATCTATAAAGAATCATACAAATAAGTAAGTTATGAAAATCATTGCAATAAATGCAAGTCCCCGTAAAAACGGCAATAGTGCCAAGATGCTCGACAGCTGGATAGACGGATATAAGTCGGTCTATCCCGATGCCGAAGTAGAGCGGGTTGACCTATATACGTTAAAATATACCGGGTGTCGGAGTTGCTTCTCCTGCAAGCGTAAAAACGGTCCGTTTTACGGTACTTGTCCCATAAAGGATGATATTCACGACCTTGTCGCTGAAGTATATGACGCTGACGCAATCGCTATAGCCTCGCCGACATATTTCGGCAACATAAACGGTATGCTTCACAGTTTTTTGGAACGCGCAATGTTCAGCAAAAACACATATCACATGAACCATGAGTCGCTTGCTCCAAAGCCGGTACCCGTAACTATGATATATTCCTGTAACTGTACTCCGGAATTGGCTGAAAAGTTCCATTACCCCAATCACTGGGACGACCTTGAGGCAGAGATAGGTCATGTGTTCAAGCATCCGGTCAGTCGTGTTGTGGCTTACAACACCTATCAATTCAACAACTACGATGACTACGACGTGCAGATGTTCCGAGAGGAAGACAAACGTGCATGGCGCGACGTACACTTTGCCGATGACCAACGCAAGGCTTCCGAAATAGCTAAAGCAATAGCTCACTCTAATGGCTAATCAAACGTGAGTATACGAATTTACTGTTGTTTATAGTCACTTAAAGTTAATATCTTCATACGGGCTCCTTATAAAGAACTTATTCTATCAGATAGGCACTGACGCGAAAGACATTGAAGAGCAGCCACAGGCAAACCTCTATGTCTTTGGCGTTTATGCCGTCATTTGGCAAAGCCGTAACAGCTATAAAAATAATAGGCTGCTTATGCTTTGTGTTACCGACACGGAGTAGATCAACTGAAATAATGTCCAAATATAAATATTCAGGTGGACTTATTGAAGCCGTTATTTCGAAGAGTCAATTCTATGCTTCATTATTGCCTCTGAATATTCTTTCGCCCATCCGATAATGCTTTCCAGATAAGGGACCAATGTCAGACCTATCGGACTGAGAGAATATTCCACTGTCGGAGGAACGGTATTGTAGGAATGACGCTCCACCAATCCATCTGCAACAAGTGTGTTGAGCGTCGCACTCAGCATACGGGCTGAAATATCCGGCATCTCTTTTCTGAGTTCGTTGAAACGGAATCTGGATTTCAATGTTAGGGTGTAGATCACGAGCAATCCCCACTTTTCCGAGAAGCGAGCAAGAATGTTGCGTATTGGGCACTTAGGGTCAAATGCATCGACAAGGGTGGATCTTTTCATTTTTTTGAAAAATATTTAGTTACAAATTATTTGAATACAAGCAAAAGTAACATTGATGATACTGACTTGCAGCCTGAATCATGTCGAACAATGTCTAAAGTTCTCTTGTTATAATTGCAAAGATAACAAAAAGTAACTAATTATAATAACGAAGACGTTATGAAAGATATTGTTCTATTGGGTGCCACAGGTTATGTTGGCAGTGCACTCCTTAATGAGGCTCTCGAAAGAGGCGAGAAGGTGACGGCGATTGTCCGTAATCTCCACGGAAGGAGGTCTTCCGTCAGCTGCAGGAGAATCCGGCGGTTGAGATTCTCGGCATGAAGGGAAATATCTCCGTCAGGATGAATGACGATGTGATTATTACGATCTCACCCCGCGCCCACCGAGGCTTGAGCATAACATTATGACACGGAAGTTGTTAACGCGATCAATGCTCATGCTCACAACATGACGGTTGACTCCGAATATGTTCCCGTTTGTCCGGTTTGTGGCGGAACCATGGATGTTAACCTACGTATAAATCAATATTTTGTTGAAGATAAACATTGGCATGAGTCTGCTGAACGATATGAAAAGTTTGTAACCGAACATATCAACTCCAGGCTTGTATTGCTTGAACTGGGTGTTGGTATGAATACGCCGTCAATCATCAGATATCCTTTTGAAAAGGATAACTTATTCTGATAAGAAGGCAACGTTAATCCGAATGAATGATAGTTGGCCTCAAGTAGCGAGTGAGATTTCCGGCAGAACTATTTCATTTGCAGAGGATATGAGCCTCATCATTGAAAAATTGAAATAAGGATTAGGTATTGTAAAGTAATATAGTCTTTTGAAGTAATATAAAAGTATAGCCAAGAAGAACATCGAGTTGTAAACTTCGATGTCTTTGGCGTGTATGGCGTCATTCGGCAATGCCGGAACAGCCATAAAAAGAATCGGCTGAGTATGCTCGGTGTTATCGACATGGAGCATACCAGCCGGTCTTCTTATTTGATTATGACGCTTTCATACTAATTTTAGCATGAGAGTGCGAGATTCTTAAAGCCTTTTTCACTTTTTTGCCTGGCTGCACTTGTTACAGGCTTCTGAGGTGGAAGTTTCTTTACAACCTTCCTCAAGTTTGACAGCCTTATATTTGATTTTTTCGAATGCCTTGATGATTTTGTCCTCATCTGTCTTGTCGGCATCATATTCAATAGTCACCACCTGACCTTTGAGATCAGTGGAAATCTGATGAACGCCTTTTTCAAAGCGTATGTTCTTTTTGATCTTGTTTTCGCAGTTGCTACACGACATCTGAGGCTCGGTGGTGACACGAAGTGTCTTAAGATCTTTTGCCTCTCCTAAGAAGGCTACCATGATCATAGGTAGAAGTAAAATTAGTTTTTTCATCTTCCGTATTTTTTGATGTGAAAGTTATATTGATATATTCTCATGTATTTGAACTCTTATTTATTTTTCATAGTCGACACTTTTGAATAGTTTAAAGTCATCTTCAACATTATTCCCGACAGTGGTGAGCATATCGCCGACCAACGCTCCATTCATTCCTCCCCGCAGTATTCGGGCGGTAGCGGGTCTTCCTTATAGATTCCGCAGAAGTATTCAATATCTTTTGAAAGAACTTTACGGCCGCTGGTCACCATAGAGAAGCAAGATGCGCCTCTACTCTTGTTGACGGCATAAGATTTCAATGCTTCTTCTTTGGAGATGCGTTCATATTCCTGAATACCGGTTTTATGGCAACCGGACTGGGCACACCACTTGCAGTTCTCACTGCAACGCCCGGAGCGGGCGTTGACAATCGAACAGGTGTGGATTTTATTTCCGCACCATTTCTTCCTGATAGCATCAGCTGCCTTGCAAAGTTCAGCCGTGGAATACAGACTGTTGAGTTGGAGTGCCTCCTCAACTGTCGCAGGTAATCCATCGTTTATGGCATGATTGGTTAGTGTCGAGATCATTGTATAATAGTTATTGTTTAGTTAAAGTCGTCCGAAGTTAAAGCGGATTCCTACGTATGCCATCGCTCCGTGTATAGGTCCCCAGACATTGGTTGGATCAAAATAGTTACTCCATGGATCGCTACTCCATACCACAGGATTCTTCTGTTTGAAATTCGTCAGGTTTTCTCCACCCGCATATATTGAAAAATGACGGAACCATCGTGTCACCTGAAGATTTAGTTGCGGGAAAGCCCTGAAATTCGGTCCCCAGCTTTTATTGCCATCGGGCAAAAGATAAGGGGCTGGCAACCTTCCTCCGCCATTCATCTGGAAGGTGACGTCAAACTGCCAGATTTCCAACGGAGTGGAGTAAGAGGCAGTGAGTAGAGCCTTATAACGGTTCGTAAGCGGTTTTTCGAGAAGCACACCTCCATAGGTTGATTTCACATCATTGAGTCTGTACGCACCTGTTAGGGAAAGACCAAAAGGTGACTCCCAAGTAATGTCAGCCTGAAAAGTATGTGAATATGACTTGCCATTTAGCTGAGAGATAGTGATGTATCCCGGAGCACTGTCATAGTCAACCACTGCCTGCGATTTGAAATCAGTATAGAAATACTCGGCATTCAGAAGGAATTTGTGACTGCCGAAGTAGTGGGTATAATCCGCGGAGATCCCATAATTCCACGCCTTTTCCTGTTTCAACTGTTCCACTACCATAATTCGCCCCGAGGCAAGTAGGTTATTATATTCAGCCCACGGATGTACTGTCCGGTACCCCTTCCCTAAGGAGAGCCTTAGGTTGAAACGTTCAACCGGAGTGTATTTAACGTTAAACCTCGGGGTCGCAAACCATTTATACATACTGCTGTAGTCGCCACGCAGTCCCGCCATAAGGATCAGTTTGTCTCCGTAGGTGAAAGTATATTGGGCGTATGCTCCCATTACTCCTTCCCGATCCCTAATATGGTCGGGGCGAACGTTCGGATCATGAGTGGTTTTCACCCGTTGTCCAAGATAATCGTAATTGAAACTTAGTCCTGCAGATAGATTGTGACATTCGCTGAAATCAGTCTCATACATTAATTGAGCGTATGCGCATTTTTCATTGACATAATAAGCCTTCCTGCCGAATTCAGCATCAAGCTGGTGCATATTGACCGTCCCGATAAATGCTATATTTCCGTTTCGTTCAGGATCAAGAATATACGCATGTTTCATATATCCCTCAAAACGGCGTGTATTTAAATCTATCAGGAAGGGGTCTGTAATATTGGATCCTGAATGGTTGTGGGCAGAAATCTGCCCTGCATTGCTTTTCTCATTTAACAAAGAGAGACCTCCATGAAAGATATATCGGCCACTGCGCCATTGCCAACGGTTGTTGAGGTTTACCTGTCTTATATCCGGCATATCGGCAAAACCGTCCTTATTGCCGTCATGCACTCCGAAGCGGTCTTCGAAGTGTCCAAGAATTTCTGTGGTCAGACCCTCCTTTATATGGATATTGCCTTCAGCATTGACTTCGAGCTTCATATCCGAATCAAAATATGCATTTGCCGTAAATCCCGGCTCATCCTGTGGCTTTAGGTATTCTATATTGATTTGCCCGGTGATGGATTCATAACCGTTTTTTACGGTGCAACTTCCCTTTGACACTGAAATGCTTTTCATCCAAGGTCCGGGCACGTATCTGAAAGAGTAGGGAGACGCGGCACCACGGAATGCGGGCATAGACTCCGTCAGCATCTGCACATAGGTTCCGCTCAGTCCAAGAAGTTTAATCTGGCGGGCTCCGGTGGCTGCATCTGAATAGCTGACATCGACGGAAGGAGAGGTTGTAAAACTTTCTCCGAGATTACAGCATGCAGCCCTGAAAAGTTCTGCCTGATTTATTAAGGTTTTATTCTCTACACTAAATGATTTTAAAGAACCACTTTTCTTATGATTGATGACGATCTCTTATTTTCAAGCCTTGAAATAGAAGCCTACGAACAAAAGCGTCAATTATAAAATTATCAAAAATTCTACTGATTAAGGTTTTTTTGAAAGTGAGCAAGAATATAAGATGTTGGTGCAAGGAAACAGCCCATTCCGCTCCCTCGATGAAGCAGAACATATTGGGCGTTCGGAAGTCGCTCTCTTTGTATTTTTCCGCTGCGACACTGCGGATTTCCTCTTTCCTGTTCATAATAGTATGGTTATCAGTCATCGTCTTTTAGTTTGTGTATTGATTTAATTTCTTTGTCAGGGTGGACTGAAAAATACCAGTCAATATCTTCATCAGGGAGGGTTGAGTGGACAATCTGCGTCTGTACTCTGTATCTTGCCATAAGCCGTTAAATATTTGTGATTTGTTAATTTCACGATAAATGCCGTGCTGACGAGCCTCATATTCACATCAGGATGTCGGAACAGAGGGCGTGTTGTGGTCAGAAACAACGTCTCGGATCGCGGCACAACCATCGTTTAAGGCAAGTGTTCACGGTACAGGACGCGGCGCGAAAGGCGACACTTGTGGCGGCTCTGGCGTCGCTGTCCGCCACGGCATAAGCCGGATAATCTTCTATAACAGTCGGCTGGTACTGCCTCGATGTCTGCGACACGGAGAAGTTCAGTCGGCTACAGTCTTCTGAGGTAGGCACACTGTCGCCCGGCGCCGCATGGAATACGGCTCGTCGGGCGTGTGAGCCGTCGATGCGTAGCCCCTGTGTTTCGGAGATTTCGGGATTGTCAGCCATAAGCGCAAGCCTATGGTCGACCAAATCCCGGCAAGTCCAAATTATCCGGAAAAGCAGTTGCTTACTTTCTATATAGCGGCAAAATATTTGCATATTTGCCGTTGTATAGTTATCTTTGCATCTGAAAAAGAAGATGATCAATGATTGAGACGAGGACAGCCATAATGGCCTATGCTGAAAATCGGGATTCGTTCCGGTTCTCAGACCTATTGGCATATCTGAACGGCATAATCAGCATATCCAAGGTAACCCTTTCGTGGTATCTCAGGGAGATGGTGAAAGACAATATCCTGTTCAAGCTTGGACGCGGTATCTACACAAGCCGGCAACATAGTGTGACAGATTATGCCCCCAGACTTAGGAAAAAGGCAATAAAGATAGGAAAGCTAATAGCCGGAGCCTTCCCCTTTGTTGAGATAAGTGTGTTCGACGGTCAGGTACTCGCGGACCTACAGCACCATATATCGGTGAACAACATCATATACATTGAGGTGGAGCGTGAAGCTATGGAGTCAGTATTCCACTGGCTTAAAGCAGAGGGCTACACCGCGTATCTTCATCCCGGCAAGGATTTCGTATATGACAATATCGACCTTTCCAAAGAGGCTGTCATTGTCAAACCGCTTATATCCGAATCTCCGCTTACAGAAGAAAACGGCATACGGACACCCCGTATCGAGAAGATTCTTGTCGACATCCTTTGCGATGATGATATGGATTATCTGCACGGTTCGGAATGGCACTATATCTTTGATCATGTCATCAATACATATTCCGTAAACCGCTCAACCCTCCTGCGCTATGCTTCCCGGCGCAATGCAAAGGATAAAATTGGGAAAGCTTTTGAAAACCTGAATACAGATGATTAAAGAACACTGCTTTACGAAAGAATGGTTTGTATCCATGTCCCGTAAACATAGATACAACGATCTCGGTATCATTGAGAAAGTGGTCAGGGCCTACTCGCTGCTTGATATGCTTGCCCGTTCAGGTTGTCCCTATATTTTCAAGGGAGGCACTTGTGTGGGTCTGATTCTCGGAGAGGGTACAAAGCGATTGTCAATCGACATTGACATAATCTGTCCCCCGGGTACAAATGTTGAGGAATATCTCGATAGGATCACTGACTTCGGCTTTACAAGGACTGAGCTTGCCGAAAGGAGGCAAGCCGGCAAGGATATTCCAAAAACTCACTCAAAGTTCTTCTATCGTATAGCATATACTGACAGGTCAAATCAGGAATCATACATACTGCTTGATGTTCTGTATGAGGATACGCATTACAATCAGGTGAATGAGGTGGAAGTGAAGAATCAATTCATTGAACTTGATGACGCCTCCTCAATAGTAAGAGTGCCGTCTATAGGAGATATTCTTGGCGACAAACTCACTGCATTTGCTCCTAATACTACCGGTATTCCCTATTACAAGAACGGCAATCCTCATTCTACTGAGATAATGAAACAGGTATATGACATAGGTCGTCTGTTTGATGCGGTAGATAATCTTGAGATAACAGCAAAGTCGTTCCACAGGATTGCGCTCGTGGAACTCGGTTACAGAAACCTCGGTAGCGATGTGTCTGTAATATATGATGATATTCGCCAGACCGCCTTGTTGATTGCCACAAGAGGATTATTTGGCACCGGAGATTATGTTCTGCTACAAGACGGTATAAAAAGGCTCGGTTCGTTTATCTATGAGGAAAAATATTATATAGAGGATGCAATAGTAGATTCTGCTAAGGCTGCCTATGTTGCTACCTGTATAGAGAATGGAATAATGAAGATTGAGAAGTATGAAAGTTCCAAATTGACTGATGATATGAAAATCGGCCGACTGCTTCCATCATATCTCAATAAGCTCAAGAAACAGCGTGCCGAAGCTTTCTATTATTGGTGGATGCTGGATAACATTCTATCACTGCCCTCCACTGCAGAAGCTAAATAATGGCAAAATATCAGCAAATTTGCCGTTGTTTAGTTACCTGAGATCAAAGGCTGGCTATAAAAGACTCACTCTATGGGATAGTAAGTTTGCACGGAAAAACGCCATGCTGCCGATGAATGTCAAATTCAGATTTAAAGGAATAGATCTTATTTAAGCCATAAGTTTCACTACGTTAAAATAATTGCTTACCTTTGTGGATCAATACAACATCAATGTTCATTTGGCTCCAAACCACCAGGGAATAAATGTTATCATTAGATATATTTAACATGTTATGGAGAAAATAAGTGTAATAGGGGATTCTCCAGGTTTTATTAAAACTTTCGAGATATCAGATGAACTTTTACCATTTTCTAAAGTACTATCGGAAAAGTTCCCCTCGGTTGATCTTATATTTGTTTTTTGTTTCAGAGTTCTTTATACCACGAGAGGAATAAATTCAAATGTAAGATATTGTAAAGATATAAATAAACTTATGTTTGATTTTATTATGCCCCTTGATGATTTCTGGCCGTATAAAGGGAATAAGATAATTCAAAGAAAAATCATAGGAAAATACTTCTTTGATTTTTTCTGTAAAAAGATAGGGAACTATAAGTATAAGATACCCTCGTTGAAGGGTACGTATCCTGCAATAATAGAATGTCTGAGACAGTTCCTCGTTGAGCATTTATGGTTGCCGGACAGTCAAGGTAAGTATAACTATTCCCTTATTGAGAAAATCCCGTACGAGGAGGCTATGAATGTTTATGGTGCTCCCAAGTCAAGAAAGTTCCAAGACCTGGAGGATAACTGCAAGTTACAGAATTTAACATGGATCCTGGATAAAGAAGGCTCATATCTGAACGCGGAATATAAGTTATATGACAGAAGATGGAATTTAATGGCCTATTCTATTGTTGAGGCAGAGGAAGGGGGAGAATAACCGGGAAGAATATTGGGTGGATGAGTTATGCTCATAATCCCGGTAATCAGCGTGTAAGATAAGAAAGATAGTGGGAGTGCGCTGAAAATTTACTAACTTTGTAATCTTACAGAAGAAATTGTAGTCTTTAAGAATAAAAAAGAGGGCATGATGTTCCAATCCCCAAAATATAACGAAACAACGCAGATAATCAAATGAGCAGACGATTAAATTTCTTTGATACGGAATCAGATAGGTTACGTATTTATAGTGTGTTAACAGAGGTATTCGGAGAATTATTAAGTGTCCCGTATGAAAAAGGAACGCCTTTGCCATTTGATTATCAAATGGAAGGAAATCAATTCGATCTGACCGGAGTTGAACAGGTTAACAAAATTCATTATTGGCTTCATACATACTATGATGGTTCTGTTGCTGAAGTATTAGACTACAGAAAGAGTCCAATTTTAGAATATCGTCTTTCCAATGTGGATATCGAGAGGAATATTTTTATACAGGGTCGCTTTTTTTCTTGTTCCGAAGACATGGAGTTTTCAAAGAAGATATCTGTATTTTTTAGAAAATTGAAAAGATTTTTTTGGTACAGTAAGAAACATCGGGTATATGTCTCCAAGACTATAGATTTAACGAAGACTTCTTTTTTCGACGATTATTAATGTATTGTCTGCTTTCGGTAATATCAGTAATGTCAGTATAATATCAGTATAATAAGGGTATTGTATATGGATTTTTGAGGAGAGATAATAGGTTGAGGGAAAACGGCAAAATTCCGATAATCATTTAACTAATAGAAAGATATGAAAGCATTCTGATAAATTGTTAACTTTGGAATTGGAATATCCATTTTCTCGGTATTTCAATTATGTATAAAACAGAGAATAATTAATAATCTTCTTATTTCACAATGGCAAGGAAAACTACAAATTTTTATAGTTCTATTTTAAATAGAGTAAAAAGACAATATAAAAATTCTTTGACTAATGGAGAATTGTTGGATTTGCGGATGTTGTCAGAAAATGAAATAAAGTGGTTTTTGCAAACTGGAGAAACGTCTTTTAGTAGGAAAGTAATTGTCTCTGGGAACGAAGAGTATGTTAAAATAAAGTTGGAGCAATCTTTAACTATCTTAAAGAGCTATTATATAGATAAATCCATAGTTGAATTTGCTTCCCACTCTTCTATGGATACTTTTGATTTCATGTGTAAATCATATTTTTGGGATGTTATTACGTATATACATGCATCTAAATATTTTAATTAGGCCTAGTTATCGTATGGAGAAGAGGAGA
>JAIDPA010000256.1 GCA_029062985.1 Muribaculaceae bacterium | reverse complement strand
GAATATACTTGCTTTCAAGATAGGAAGTGAGAATCAGGACGGCTGCCATTTCGTCTGCCCTACCCTTCTCTTCCCTCTGCTTCTTTTTAAATCCCCCGGCAATCATCTCTCTGTGGGCAATTGTCGATGTGAAGCGTTCATCATGCATCTCAATTTTCATTTCCGGCAGTTCTTTTCGCAAGTGTTTAAGAAAAGGAGTAATATATTTCATGCTTTCGCTCGGATTCCCTTTCAAATCCCTTGGTTCTCCTATTATTATCTTGTCGACCGGCTCACGGCTACAATATTCCTTTATATACGGCAGAAGATCGCATGTACGCTGTGTGGGCAAACCATTCGCACTTATCTGCAATATGTCAGTTACGGCGACGCCACATCTCTTCCTTCCATAGTCTATCGCAAGTATTCTTCCCATTTTCTTCTGTTTTTTACGCTACAAATTTAAAGCATTTCTGAACGTCCACAATATAATTCATCTGATACATTCACACTTTTTAACATTTATTCTTTGTAAATTCTTTTTCACACCCTTTTTATTCCTTTCTGCCTTGATTAATTCCCTTTCTACCGAGTAATTTTTTATCTCCCGGACTTTAAAATTATTTTTGCATATATTTCATGCAACACGACTTCGGCAAACAATAGTTGAAAGGTTAAGGCGTTCGCTTTCTGAATCAAGATGGCTAATCCGAAGCTCCCTTAAACTATCAGATGAGGTTGCGAAACTTTAATTTACAAAAAATGAATAAAGCTGAGATTCAATTATTTCTCACAGGTGTTACTCTCCTTTTCAGCTCTATGAAGGTGGTCGCTCAACAGACTGTCTCATGGTCAGCAGATTCATTATCGCCAAAAGATATTACAGCATTACCTTCTGAAACGAAGCCTGATAAATGGACTTTTGACGATTGTGTGCAATGGGCATGCGATTCTTCTGGCATTTCTGCTGTTTTATTTCCCTTCAATGCTGGCTCTTCTTACAGGAGGAGAACCACACGACATGACAGTGCTCAGCATTATAATGTCAACCACCTACACGGGTCTTTTCTGTCTGAATTATTTCCTTTTCGTGCCTCATATACTCTTCTCTAAAGACAATAAGCTACTATTCTTCACTATAAATTTGCTTCTTGTTGTTTTTCTTTGCTCTCTCCTCCCCTTATGGCTTGAGACCCATGGAGGTCTGCCAAGACCTCGCCATCTGGCTTGCTCACCTCTCTCTGCAAGCCAATGGATAATGAGTTATCTGCGTTTTATAATACGTGACGTAGTCATGATGATTCTGTCAATTGCCCTTGCCTATGCGATGTGTCTCTCGAAAAACCGGGAAGCAATGACCCGGCGTGTGCTGGAGCTTGAAGCCGAACGACACAATACTGAACTCCGCAGGCTTAAAGCTCAATTGAATCCTCATTTCCTATTCAATTCCCTGAATAATATTTATGCCCTCATCGCCATTAACCCTGAAAAGGCTCAGAAATCTCTTCATGATCTCAGCAACATGTTGAGATTCATGATTTATGATTCTGAAAATGCTTCAGTGCCTCTCAGAAAGGAGTTAATGTTTATTGAGGAATATGTAAATCTTATGAGATTGCGTATCAACCCCTCCGTAAGGCTTGATTGCCATTTGCCTGAAAATCCTGACGAAACCCTCACTGTCGCTCCTCTTATTTTCCTTACTCTCTTCTCTAATGACTCTTCGCGAGGTTGAGGAAATGCTGCCTGCGGAAATATTCATGCGTGTGCATCGCTCCTTTATTGTAAATATCCCTTCTGTTGAGATTGTCGAAAGAAACAGAATAGTTTTCGGAAAAACCTATATCCCTATATCTGAAAATAAGAGAGAGGAATTCTTTTCCAGATTGGGGAAATAAAAAGGAGTGGGCGAAATAAAGAAGGTGTCTCCGAGAATTTCAGAAACACCTTCTTTTTAACTATTTTTTCGGGTAGTCCCTTTCGGGAAAGTTCCCAATTATTACTTCTGATCTTTGAAGAAACGGTTGTAAAGACCCTGGAAGCCCTGACCGTGGCGAGCCTCATCTTTTGCCATTTCATGCACTGTGTCATGAATTGCATCAAGATTCTGAGCCTTAGCATTCTTAGCGATACGCATCTTATCTTCGTTGGCACCAGCTTCAGCTGCCATACGTTTTTCAAGATTTGTCTTAGTATCCCATACCATTTCGCCGAGGAGCTCAGCAAACTTAGCAGCATGTTCTGCCTCTTCCCATGCATAACGTTTGAAAGCGTCAGCCACTTCAGGATAGCCTTCGCGGTCAGCCTGACGAGACATTGCAAGATACATACCGACTTCTGTGCATTCGCCAAGGAAATGATTATTGAGATCTTTCTTCATTTCGTCATCAACGTCCTTTGCAACGCCGAGTTCATGTTCTGTTACAAATTTCAGAAGAGCTGTCTGATCAAGTTCCTTGAATTTTGACTTCGGTGCGCCGCACTGAGGGCATTTTTCAGGTGCTTCTTCTCCTTCAGCTACATATCCGCAGATTGTGCAGATCCATTCTTTTGCCATAATTCTAAATTATTTTGAGTTATTAAATGTTTTTTTGTTTGACATAGTTCACCCCTTGATGAGGGTTCATACTTATTACAATTTTCCTTTCTCTTTTGTTCAATTTTATCCTATATTTTTTAACTTTGCATCATATTTTTCTTTACTACTGCTATGAACATTGAGAAAATCGTCAGCTCCTCTTTAAAAGATACAGGTTTCAAACGTCTGATTGTGGCTGTCAGCGGAGGTGCTGACAGTGTGGCTATGTTGCATCTGCTTTCTCAATGCAGGGTGGAACTCATAGCTGCTCACTGCAATTTTCATCTGCGGGGTGAAGAGAGCAACAGGGATGCGGATTATGTCGGCAAAATATGTTCCGAGTTAGGCGTAAAATTAGAAACAATAGATTTCGATGTAGAGGATTATCTTGCCGGTCATGCCGGAGTATCGGTTGAAATGGCTTGCAGACATCTCCGTTACGACTGGTTTTTCTCCCTTCTTTCCGAATTTGCAGCCGACAGGGTTGCCACTGCCCATAATGCCGATGATAATATAGAAACCCTCCTTCTTAATCTTCTGAGAGGAAGCGGCACGTCAGGATTGAAAGGTATGATTCCTGATAATGGTAAGGTGTGGCGTCCTCTTCTCTCAGTCCACAGAAAGGATATTGAAGCTTACTTAGACGATAACAATATTTCTTTTGTAACTGATTCCACAAATCTTGAAAGCAATTACAGAAGAAACTTTTTGAGAAACGAAGTTCTCCCCTTGATTCGAGAAAAATGGGAAGGGGCAGACAAGGCACTCGACAGAAGCATTGAAATTCTGAGACGCGAGAATTTGGTAGTTGAGTCGGCGGTTGCTCACGCGCTCCCCCCCGACGGCGCTCCTTTAGAGGCGTCTTCCGCTCTCTCATTTCCCGATCCTCAGCTTCTCATAAGGCGTTATATCGCACATCTCAATCCCTTCACGACCACAGCTAAAGAGGTGGTAGAAGCTATGAAAGCAGCCAAACCGGCAATAAAAGTATGGAAACTTAAAAAAGGAAGCCTGTTACTGAAAAATAATAAACTTTTTTGCAAAAATGACGTTTAGGTGTTGTGTGGTTTAGATTTTATTTCTAAATTTGCACTGTCAAACGCGCCTCTGTCTTGCCTGCTTTTTTCCAATCCGGCGGCTCTTCAGGCAGTGGCTGGCAGTCCCTAAATCCGGTCTTAACACACCTCTGCAAAATGATGCACCTGCATTGATTCCTCTTTTTAGCCGACGTTGATGCCGACTCACCGGAAATAATGGCTGCCTCGACCTTTCTTTTTATTGATTTTTCACAAACACCCATTTCTTTTCCACATTCTCCTCTTCTTAAGGTTGACTTTTCCAAAGCCTTTCCTTTGAACTTGTGTGCTTTGGCGAGTTCTTTCTTGAAGAATTTTATCGAAATGGGAGACAATATTATAGCATATAATTATGTTGCATTACTCTGAATTAGAAACCATGGACACCGAGCAGCTTCTCAAGACTGCTGACTCTATGGGAAT
>JAIDPA010000255.1 GCA_029062985.1 Muribaculaceae bacterium | reverse complement strand
GAGAGAATAGTAAAAAATCTTTTCATATTTATCATTCTTTATTAGATTGGTAGTATTAATTCTTAATGTCTGAGGTCGCTGATCAATGCGATTTCATTAGGAGATAGAGTAAAGCTTTCTGATGAATTATCCGGCAGATGAATTTCACCGGTCTGAATAAGAAAGCGTTCGACTATCTTTTCCGGAGAAGTGTTATAACGACGAGCTATAAATTTTATAGCCTCAAATCCATATATTATTTTTGGAAATGATATTTTATGATTCATAAGAATAATTATTTAGACATTGCAAAATTAGGTTAACAAAAAGATTCAGAAGTTTCAAAAATCATGAAGGATATACCATTTTTTCAGTTCAACTGATTTTTTATTGAATAAGCTCGGGATTCAGATAATTTTATTAATTTTGAAATTGGAACAACTTCTTCATCTCATATTTAAACTTCGATAGGAATATGAATAAAATTCTCAAGGTCAATAAGCCTTCAGATTACAGTTCTTGGGTAGGACAGACTGACCCTCATGAGCTGATTAGTGTCATCAACTATAGGGAAGTTTCACCTGTGCGTCATAGCCTAAATAATTATTCGGTCTATGGCTTATTTCTTCAGGGAAAAGAGGAAGGACTGGATCTGATATACGGAACCGGGAAATATGATTATTCCGAGGGAACACTGATATGCGTTGCTCCCGGGCAGTTAGGCGGGAAAGAAGATAATGGCGAATTAATAAATCTATCGGGGTGGGCAGTTCTGTTTCATCCGGATATTCTGCAAGGCACGGGGCTGGAGAAAGATATCAAGAATTTCTCGTTTTTTGATTACAGGATAAATGAGGCGTTGCACATGACAAATGAAGAGCGCGACGTCATGGTTGCTCTTATCAAGCAGTTAGAGAATGAGCTGAAGTTTCCTTCCGACGGAATGCAAAACAGAATCATTGCCGGCTTTATAAATCTTTTGTTACGCTATGCACAAAGATTTTACAACCGCCAGTTTGACACCAGAATTGTAACAAACAACAGTATTCTTTCAAAATTTGAGAAGCTGCTGAAAGAATATTTTGAAAATGACAGGCAATTGAGAGATGGGTTGCCGACGGTTCAATATTGCTCAGGAAAACTATGTATGTCGCCCAATTATTTAAGTGATCTTATAAAAAAGACAACAGGCGACACCGCCAATCATTATATTAAACGTTTTGTTATCCAGCTTGCTAAAAACAGACTCGTTGCAGGAATGACTTCATCGGAAGTGGCATATTCATTAGGGTTTGATTATCCTCAGCATTTTGCCCGAATGTTTAAGAAAATGACAGGAGAAACACCTTCACAGTATTGTGAAAGACGCTTAAAAAATAAATAAGTTATGTTCTCGCCTGTGCAATACCGTGTGACCGGACGTAACCTCCTTTCCATTTTTCCCAACAAACCGCGCTCGTCAAGGGAGAGGCAGTATAATCAGACTTATTACGCGGTTAGGTGGCAGTAGCCCTGACCCAACGCGACAATGCGAAGCATCGGCTGTAATGGCTGATGACGGTTGTCACACCCCTGCCACACCCTTGCGAGAGGGCATACAAAATGCGAGGAAGCACTACCGCACCAAGCCTAAGAACGGACTCCGCCTGAGTGCCGACGACATCATGACACGCGAAAACCTTACCAGTTTTCAAATTTGGAATCAAGTCCAAAGAGCCAAAACGAGGTCCTTCGTTAGGTCGCTAAAAGAAC
Source organism: Muribaculaceae bacterium (assembly GCA_029062985.1). Taxonomy (GTDB): domain Bacteria; phylum Bacteroidota; class Bacteroidia; order Bacteroidales; family Muribaculaceae; genus Lepagella. The sequence continues at coordinate 9,782 of JAIDPA010000255.1, read as the reverse complement.
CGCCACCGAGAGAAAATCACTCTTGGTGGCGCTTTGATATATTGGCTTATTTATTCTTAAAAAAATCTATTGCGAAATCAAGTTGGGTATCTTTATCGTTAAAGTAATCATAAACAGTCTGGGTTACATAGTAATCGGGGATAACTCCAACTCCTTCCAACGGGAACCCTTTAGGGGATACTGATGGACCTGCTGTTGGAATACGGAAACATATTCCGTTTGAAGTTTTGAAGGTCTTTGGGTGATTGCCGGTATCTCCTGCCGTTGGTTCTCCAATCAATATGACATTGCCGCTCTCCTTCATGTCAATAGCAAAACTTTCTGCGGCTGAAAAAGTAATAGGACTTATGAGCAAAAGCACTTTACCATGATAAGCATTGTCCGAAGGGGTCATCACCTTGTTATCAATACAATGAGGTTGTTCGCTATGTATGAAATATTTACATAACTCTCGTCCGTTACCGCTATTGCCACCTTCATTATTTCTTATGTCAACAATAAGATATGGAAGATTGCGCACTTTGTTGAAATCAGCCGAGAAACTTTCCAGAACACCGTCCATCATTGTATTGATTACAATATAGCCGATACTGTCATTCAGCACTTTACCGCTTGTTTTTACTATTTCAGCTGATGGAAACTTGTCCTTAGTCAGCAATGGCAGTTTTACCAAAATGGTGTCATTGCCACGACATACAGTATAGTCGCGCACAGTGTCAGATAGGCTTCGGAATATATTTGCAGCCGTGTACAGTCGGCGATTCAGTGGAGTGGACGCAGATACATACTTTTCATTCCGATCCATCCACCGAGTTATAGGTTCTCCATTTACGGCTATAACTCTGTCCTTGTTCTTCAGTCCTGCCTCAGTCATAATCTCGTTTGGACTGTTGATGAAAACGGAATCATTTATATATACAGGGAAAGTGCCTGCACTATACTCTTTGAGATATACAAACGAATGACCGACTTTCAAAGATGCGAAGAATTCTTGAAGAAGTTCGCCATATTCCTTAGAAGTGGAAATATGGCCTACGCGTGCAGAAAACGAATCGCACAAAGAATCAATGTTTAGATGCTTGGCTTCGTAAAGGGAGTAATTGTCTCTTACAATCTCCGTAATTTCATGAAAATCGTCTGAAAATTTATCATTCTTCAATGGCAAATTTTCGACATAATAACTTTCTGCCGACGGTTCTGATGAATAGAAAAATTTGAAATAGATTATTAAACCGACAAATGAGAGCAAAACCAGTCCCACCAGCGCAAGTAGGACCTTTAAAATCTTTTTCATCATATCATTATGCTTGAATATTACGAAATTCTTATTGAATACAAATTGCTATTGACTCTTTAGCAAAAGATATTAATATAAAATGTGAGCCAACTATGCCACGTCTTAACTTGAAGGTCGTAGAAAACCGATTGTACTCAGATGTGGTTGACAGCAGCCCACGCTATGCGAGGGAAGCCATCATGCCATATCGTTGAGTACGAGTGAAAATTTCTCAGGTTTTCAAGTTCAAGATACGCATAACGCTTCTTATTTTACCAAAATGTCATGGACATGGCTATGCCAATCCAACTGCAAAATTACAAAAATCCTCCAATATTCTGTTATTCAGAGCCTCAAATCTTCGGCAAACAAATCGAATCGTTAGAATTAAATAAAATGAAATACTATTAAATTATGCTAAATCAGAGATGCCATTTTTGATTTATCCAATTAATTAGTACACCATGAGTACACCATTACAATCATAACTGATTGATTTATCGATATATTACGGCTTATACGAGAAGATAAGTTATTTTTTATTGTTTTCGTTGCCTTGTAAGTTCGATAGCTTCCTTGCCGCTGAAAGCCTCTATGTCAATACGGATAATACAGACTGCATTTAAAAATTTGGTTATTTCATTTTCAGGATTAATCCCCGGGCTATATTTTTCACTCAGGAGTCTTAAGGCATAAACCACTTCATCGGTATCCTCAGCTATAAAGGCTTTCCCGAAAACAATTACGCTTTCAAAATAGGATGTGAATTCTTCCGGCACTATTTTATCTTTTGAAACGACGCATAACGAACATTTCGAATTCCTGCGAATGGAGTCAACCTTGTGTCCCTGTTTGGCTGAATGAATATATATAGCTTTGCCATCGAAGACATAATTGATAGGGACAGCATAGGGATAAGAATCATCCCCTTCAACCGCTAAGACAGCATATTTTCCGGAATAAAGAATTACCTTTATTTCCTCTTCAGGCAACTGTTGCTTGAAGCGTCTCATTTTTCTTTCCATCGAATCAGTATTTTAATAATCAATATACAAAAAAGACTTGCCGGTAGTATATATACACAAACGTTTCCGGCAAGTCTTTTTTATAAGTTTATAAGATATTATTTTTTTACAAATACTTTACGTCCGTTGATGATATACAGACCTGAGCGATTAATTTTTTCTACGGGAATACCTTCAATAGTAAAAATCTTTTGCTTGGAATCAGTTTTCTTATCATCTGCGAACACTTCCTCCACCCCTGCATCATCATAGATTGCTTTTAGAAGAGCATAATGAGGCAGTAAGGCATTATAGCTTTCATCTATACGAGAATTTGTCATTCTCTGACATTTGAGAATATTCGATGAAACCAGATATTGTCTGACTGCTTCTGTATAAACCTTTTCATTAGCAGTGGGGAATCCCTCCTTATCAATCTTACATGAAATACCGAATTTATTCAAACCTAACTCACTAATTGCGAAATAAGGGTGATTAAAAACTAAGTCTATTCTGTCATTATTGGCAGACTGTCTGTTTTTCGTCACAATAAAACGAACAAATCTTGTATCGGCAGGTACGGTGAAAGGTACAGACTCAAAAGATGTAGCAGGAGAGAAGGGGAGTTCTTCCTCCATTTTTAATTTTGTGGTCCAGTTTTCTCCATCTTCACTATATTGTATTTCAGCTTCCGCGGGATACCAGTTGTAATCCTTACCATTTCGTGTGACGTAAGTCAAAACCAAGTCAGTGTCAGCAGCAAAATTCTCCGGCAATTCGATCCTGATATAATGATCAGACCCATCGGGTGTGTCGCTTTTCTGATATGTGCTGTGGAAATAGGTATTTACATCACCATCTAACAGAACATCCCATGTCGAGAACTGATCGCTACCGGGCGCAGTGTGACATGCATTTGAATACAACAAGTCACCCGTCAAATCAATTTTGTCAGTATGTATCTGATATGAGCCGATAGCATCAATCAATTCAGCTGTTTTTTCAACTAAGTCTGTCAGTAATTCCAGATTGAGACCTTTACCTTTTTCTACTTCTTCGTAAACAATGATAAGCTTTTCAACTGCATCTCTTGTCAGGTTTGTATCCCTGTCTGCATCCGAAAGAAGCTGCTTGCAGACATTAAGCCTATAACTTAAGGCAGTGATCATTTCCTCAGTCACATACTGGTATTCTGTTTTAGCTACCCAGGTTTCATTTTCCCCGGAACCGGATTTTTCAGCCACTTCATTCAGTAGATTCTCAGCTAATTCTACCCAATGTTTCAGATTTGCCAGAATACCCGTTTGTTCCCAGTCATTTATCATAGTGAGGGTCCATCTGGAAGCCTTTGAGCTTGAATCCCAACGAGTCAGACGCTTTGAGTCATCCGCATGAAGCGACTCATGGTCAATCCCCTCCGGAGAAATTGAAATGCCACCCAGCTCGCGGAATTTAACAAGTTGTTTCACCGGAGTTTCAACTAAAGTGACGATTCCCTTGTCTGCGGGAGCCTTACCTATATATTTATCAAATCTGACGTTGCGGATATAATAGAAATCCTCTTCATCGGTCGCTTCAAATATCCATTGCTGTGATTCGTCATTAAGGTCAACCTCCTCTTTTTCGACCAGTCCCAGATGAGTTCCTGCGTTGTTTGCACGAATTCCCTTACCGTTATAATTTAGATTGGAAGTGAACACGTAGACTCCTCCATCAGTTACGGGAATAGTATTTTCTTCTGTTGCAGTTATTCCTTTCACTTCTACATATTTGTCATAGAGTTCGTTGTAGAGTTCCACATTATTATCGACAGTAACACCGTTAGAGGCGCGCAAGCCCTTAACAGAATCATACACCTTACGGAGATCTGCCACCACTTCAGGTTTAAGGAATCCCGGGTTCAGACCTTTCACATCAGAACATATCAGAATCTTTTCAGCTTCGTCAAGAAGTAAATCCAGAGCCTGGAGACGCTGGTCGAGACTACCGTCGCGTACAGCGTCAACAACCGGAACAGAAGTGTTGTCATGACAAATCACCTCAAACTTAAACTTACCTTCTCTTATCAATCGGGCAGCTTCTTCACTTATGTCAAACACGGGTTCGTTTGCGAATCCTATCAGTTCGCCTTTGTCATCGTGGATTATGAAACCAACACCACCGGTTGCTCCTGTGACTTCAACAGTGGTCCCTTTTAGAGTAAAGCAATATTCTCCATTCACCGGAGCTCCCTCGATAAAATCTTTCAGACCTCCCATTGAGCCACATTTATTTTTATCAAAAGCATAGGATTGTTTATCAGAACCAACCCTATCATCAATAAAAATTATAGCCCTGTTCTTTTTCCAATTATTTTCTTCGGCTAATCGGGCAATCTCGGAACGCCATTCCTGAATATCTTCTGCTGAAAGATAAGATGTATAGGAGGTATAATCACCGATATAATAACCATCCTGAACCTCAAGGAAACCCCATGCATCAAAAAAGTCTGTCAGATCCTCTCCGGCAGCTTTACACACCATTGTGGCAAAATGTAGCTGGTCATCTTTTGCAAGCATAGGATTCTCCACTCCTTCATGACCGGGGGCATAAGTTCTTCTGAGAGGATTCTGTCTGAGGAGTTCATAAAGACGGGGATAAAATCGTTTGTCTTTTCCGACAGCATGATAATAAAGCCAAAGCTGAAACCACATTCTTGTAGTGCCCCATGTGTCGTGTTGATGAAAATTTTCACCGGCATTGAAACGTCTGCGTTGCACAGAGGGGAAATCGGCTCTGGATGTGTGTTTTCCTCTATAGAATAATGCCACATTCGAAAATACATTATTACTTTCTTCTGTACACCCTGCCATATTCATTGGACCCTGATTAAGATGACCCATTTCATGCGCGGGACCCCAGAAATCACCGGTCGGAAACTCCCTGATTATACTGCTTATCGTGCTGGGGTTATAAGCTGTGCGCCACCATGTAGCATTCATGAAGCCACACTCTCTTAGAGAAATTCCTAAATGACGGTTGTTGAGATATTTATAATAATCATCACGCGCCACCGCATCCCCCTCAAGGGGATCATAATAGTCTCTGCCCGCAAGTTTTTCAGCCTCTATCACTTCCTTGGGGAGCCAACCCATGATGAGTGCTTCTGCCACATACATTTCATCCCATGCTTTCATTGTGGCTCTCAGGTCAAATTTGCCGTTTGCATATTCTTCCGGAGAACAAAGACTCTTAAGACAACGGGTGCCGTCTTCGAGGTCGTTAAGATGTATGTAAAGGGTATTATATTTTGACAACAGACAGAACATGGCATGTCTTGCCCTTTCCCGATAGTAAAGCCAGTCTTCATTTGTATCGGGAGTATAAAGCTCATCACCTTCATAGTTGAAATATCCGTTAAGGCATCCACCTTCGATATGAACTTTTATAGGTTTATAATCTGTGACAGCCCTCTGACGGTTATTAGTCCTGACAGTATAATAGATTATCATATCAGCAAGATCTTTATCACAGGGTAAAATATTGAGACCCTTGTGAAGATCGAAGCCATCACTCGTATTATTTAAAGAAACCATCGGGGTGCCTTCGCCGGTTCTGCCGGCAATTCTGAATTCGCTTCCCGGAGCAGGCTCCTCATCAAGCATAATATAAAGCACCATGCCATTATCCGTAACAATTCCGGTCGGATTATTCACATCTCCGTGAGCCTGCACACCTGCCAGCCCGGCAGCTCCTCCACTTTCAGAGAAGGGTTCCGCCATCATAATTCTGAATTTCTTTGCATGAGCACTATCCCAGTGGCTACCGGTGACCGGATCAATTTCTGACCAGTCGCCTGAACTTGCTTTAGTCACCATCGAACGCAAACCTTCTGGGAGAGCGAGAACATTAGGGTCGGAAAGCAGCTGGGACGGGTTTTTCTTTCTGTATTCCGGAGTGAGTTCAGTGCAAGCCGCATCCAGAAATATTGCTGAAAGAGCATTATCTAAAGTGTTTTTCTTAAAACATTCCCATGAGGAACGCTTAGCTGAGATGTCAGAAGGAGAGATTGAAGATTCCTCATTAAAAAGCCATAGAGAAGGATTTGAATTTATTGTCCATCCGACAACTATATTCTGATTGTTTTCATGGGCATACGTATAATCGTCAGCAACATTGTCCGGCTGATATGACCCGGCAGCGACCATTCCGAATCCCTGATTTTTTTTACTGAATATAAAAATATTATCTTTCTGGTCAGGAACATATTCATCTCTTAAGAACCATTCCTTACCTGAAGCCAAACTACTCGTAACTAACTTTCCGCTTTCGTAATCACGGATGAGGAAGCCCTCACCCGAAGGATTTTTTTCGACCAGCCACAGTTGATTGGAAAGATTTTTATCAGCCTGTGCCGCTTTAAGTTTTTTATTACCGGCAGTCAGGGTATGACCATAGTGATAATTAACGATATGGTAAACTTTCCCTGCTTCGATATTGCTGACACAACTCTGCCACGTCTTTCTTTTCTCTGCAAGCATAGCAGCTGTGATTGAGGTTTCCTCAATTAATTTCCATTTTGAATTTTCTGAATTAATATTCCAGCCGACCACTTTACGGGAATTATCTTCGTGTGCGAAACCGTGTGTCCCTGCATCGTCATCTTTCCCATAGCTATTAAGATTATGAATGAAATAGTACGTATCGGAAGGAATGAAAGTAAGGAGCACTTTGTCATCATCTTTCTGGATGGAAAATTCAGCCTGCCAAGGAGAAGATCTGCGTCTTGAACCGGTCATATAATATCCGGTCTTATAATTACGCAGATAGACTCCTTTGTTTCCCGGAGCCGCTTCAGCTACCCATAGCTGTGCCTCATTATCGGAATCGATTTCCGAGGCAGTTAAATTTCCGGCTCCATTTGCTACAATAGCATCATTATAACCTGCATTAACTATTCTATAAATATGTCCGTTGACAGGACCGCTGCCATCCAATATTTCTATGGAGGCTGAGCGCTTGGGAACAGTGATCTGACTCACTACGGCTCCCAGCGTACATACTGTTATCAATACGATGAGTAAAGTTAAAAAATGTCGTTTCATATTGAGATTAAAATGTGAAAAAAGGATTCAATAGAAGTACAAAAGTACATAAAATATGGAGAAGGATAAGAAAATAAGAAGGACTAAACAGCGAGAATTTTTAATTCATCAGATAATTCCCATGGAAGTTGCAATCCTGCAGGCTTCTATGGAATTCTTTACCTGTAGTTTAGCAAGTATTTCCTGCCGATGACGGCTGACGGTGTTCTTGCTGATGTTAAGCACGTCTGCAATTTCAATACTTTTCTTGCCGGAGGCTATCAATTGAAGAATTTGCCTTTCTCGCTTACTAATAATTGTTTCATCTGCAACTGAGGTCAGCTCTTCCTTAACACCGGTTACAGAATTTATAACAAAACTTTTCCCGGGATAATCAAATATCATCAGACTATATATGCAAATTGCATATCTGACGGCGTCCATACTTTCGTCATGAATATAATACATCCTATGCAGCACATCCAATGACTCCTTGAAACGAAGTTTTGATAGCAGGAAGTACTCATTTCTCTTTTTTCTGGGTATGTGGCGCAGATAATGGAAAAAACGTAGTTCTGCAATAAATTTCTCCTCTCGCTCCTGCTCTGTCATTAGAGCAAGTATTTCCTTTTCCCAAATGGAATTTTCCGAAGAATAACTATTGATTCCGAGTCTCTTGGCAAATTCACCGGAGAAAAGACGACTTGTGCCTTTTGTTAAGTCGCTGACCACAACCAAAGCGCTTTCAATCCGAGCCAATGTTTCGGCATATTGATAAATGGATGTATATTCGCAGTTAAGATTATCCAAAGCCTGCCCTCGTAATAGGCGATCAAGTTTGTCAAAATGGTTATTTTTAGTCATTGTCTATTCAGAACAACTATGTTACCTTTGCAAAGTTAATGAAATAATCCGGTTATTCAATGACTAAAGAAGAGGAAAAGTTGCCTTATGCCGTAGACTTCCATACTTATTTGCAATTTGAAAAAACCGGTAGAAGGACTGAAATCAATACTTTCAAACAAATGAAACTTAAATTTTTTATCTTGGCTTTTGCAGCGACACTGAGTCAGACAATAATGGCGCAGACTCTGGAGAAAATGAATTGGTTTAACGAACCGAGCGAATGGCGCATAAACGACGACAGTCTTATAATGTCCGTCACTCCCAATAGCGATTATTGGCGAATATCCCATTACGGGTTTACCGTTGATGATGCTCCTTTTTATTATTCGGAATATGGAGGTGAATTTGAAGCCAAGGTAAAGGTGACGGGAGAGTATAAAGTGCGTTTCGACCAGGCAGGTATGATGATTCGCATTGACCACGAGAACTATATCAAGTGTGGTATTGAGTTTGTCGACGGTAAATTCAACCTGAGTACGGTAGTGACTCATCATACTTCCGACTGGAGTGTCATATCACTCGACCGTCCGGTGGATGCTATATGGATAAAAGCAGTACGTCGTCTTGATGCCATCGAAATCTTCTATTCTTTCGATGACAAGGAATATCAAATGATGCGTAACGCATGGATGGAGGCTAACCGTCCTGTAAAAATCGGAATGTATGGAGCAAGTCCCGATGGTAACGGTTTCAAAGCCACATTCTCCAACTTTAAGGTAACTCACCTCCCTGATAAGATACGCACCAACTGGCTCCGTCAAAATGCCGAATAATAATTACCGCACAGATAGGTATAGGCATTCAGATATACCGGACCGGTTCTTGTGATTCACGGGACTCATGATCGAGTTGTCCCTTATACCTACTCCGAACGCTATAATCAGGGATATAAGAATTGCACTCTGAAGCTTATTCCCGATGAAGATCATTCCTTCACAAAGAATACGGAGGAGGCGGCTTTATTTGCATCCGATTGGCTGACTGAACAGATTAAGAAAGAAATGCAGTAGCCAAGAGATAGCTTGCGTTACAATGAACTTTTAACGCCAACTAAGCGTTTTATTAAAGAAAGGAAAAAATTATGAAAGACTTTATTGGATCACACTTTATTTACACTTATGCAAACGGGTGGATGTATGAACTTTATGTAAAGAACGAAAATACTGTTGACTATCGAATCCATAGTGGCATGGTAGGTGGTCGCTGGGTTCGCGATCAGAAAGCAGATATTGTGAAACTGACTGATGGAGTGTATAAGATTTCGTGGACTGAACCAACCGGCACAGACGTGAGTCTTAATTTTATGCCAAAGGAAAATAAGCTTCATGGAGTAATCTTCTTTCCTAAGTGGGTTCAGGAACATCCTGAAATTACAGTATGCTACCAGAATGAACACATTCCCTTGATGGAAGAAAGCCGGGCTAAATACGAGACTTACCCCAAATATGTTGTCCCTGAATTTGGCGAAATTTTCTTTAGTAAAAACGAGGGAATAAATAATGAGAAAGTAATTTCGGAAGCTCCCTATGAAGG
>JAIDPA010000254.1 GCA_029062985.1 Muribaculaceae bacterium | reverse complement strand
CTTCAAGCACATGCCTCCTCAGCTGAAGGCGCTGCTCAATCAGTTTGCAGAAAACGCCACAAAATCAGGCAACTGGAGCGAAACTCACCCTTCATGGAACTCTGCCGGTTTCTCAACCCGTGCCGATGAAGGTATCTTGCTAAAGACAGCAGACTGGGGACAAGGAGCTCCATACAACAATCTTTGTCCAACCGTTGAAGGGAAAAAAGCACCGACAGGTTGCGTTGCAACAGCCATGGCAATCGCCATGAAATATCACAACTGGCCCGACTATACACGTGGCGATGTCCAGACGGATTACTATTTCCCAGAATTAGGCTTTGATTTTTCCAAATATACAATCGATTGGAAAGCACTTGATAATCCAGAGGATCCGAAGTTCGCTGACGAAGTTTCTAAGCTGATGTTCAGTGCAGGTGTCTGCAACTCCATGGCTTATGGTCCGGAAGAAAGTGGAGCTGCAGTTTGGCCTGTTGGTCATAAGATGATTGAGCTTTATACATACGCCAAGGGTAACCAGTTTGTCGCTAAGGAAAGATATTCCGGCGAAGAATGGGAATCCATGCTTAAGAATCAAATAAAGAATGTTGGACCTGTAATTTATTGTGGCGACGGAAGCGGTTCACATTGTTTCATAGTAGATGGTTATGATGCAAATGGTTTATTTCATATCAACTGGGGTTGGGATGGCGAACAAAATGGATATTATACTTTAGGAACTGCTGAAGAGAACGCCAACTTCTTCCCGGAAAATCAAGCTATGATTATTGACCTTAAACCTGATAAGGAACGTAAGGTCTACTCTAAAGCTTTTATTCCTAATGTAGCTGAGTACCAAAGTCAGGAATGGAATTTCTTCTCTCCTGATATAACTCCGGGGGAGAGACAGCAAGTGCTTATTCCAACAATCACTCAGAATTGTTTTAGCGGCTATTATGGCCTTGCCGTGGTTGATGAGAATGATAACATCAAACAAATTTTCCACACTACACCTCCAGGTGATGGTATTCGTTTGTCTTGCCCCTATCCCGGTGCAGCTTGGGGAAATCATTATCAGGGGGATAAGGGTATCAATTTCCCAAAATTGAAAGAAGGTGAACGTTACCAGCTTGTCTCCATGGAAGCTACCTACGAGACCAACGGTCAAGAAAATCCAGGTTTCTGGTCATGGACACCAAACAGACCCTCGAGTGATCCAAAAGATTGGAAAATAGTGTTAGGAGGCATTGACTATCCTTCCTACTTCTATGAAAAAGGAAATAAATCCGAAGTCTCGGAAGTTACTTTCCATATCGATGATAAATTGCCGGTATTTATGGAATTGCATCATATATACCCCTCGTCTGAGCCATTTACTATCAGACAGCTAAAATGGGAAAGTGTGGGTGAATGTCTACACATTCCTAAAAAAGGATTTTCAATTGAGGTGAAATGTCGCGATAAGGAAGGAAATCCCAAAGAAGTTATATGGGTAAATACTGAGGACGACTACCAAGTTGGGAATAGTAGTACCTATAATTTTACCATTACAATGTCGGAAGACTACTATGATGTCTACCTGAAATATAATGAAGATAAGGATACACGTAAAGATTCTGGTTTCAGTCAGGAAGAAATAGTAGAAGAAAACGGATTGATTTTCAAGATTGAAGAGGAGGAAGTTGCAGTTATCGGATATGATAGTCTCCCGGAAGAGATTACTATTCCTGAAAAAATCAAAACTCCCAAAGGTGAATTACCTGTTACCACAATAAAAGGAGACGCATTCCTGAATGCTCCAGTGAAACATATTACGTTTAAAGAAGGACTAACCCTGATAGATGACCTTGCTTTCTCTGGTATAGATAATTTGGAAAGTATCTCTTTTGAAAATAAAAACTACATTATGGGATTCCACTGGGGGTATCCATTCCTTAAGACCCAGATTAAAAATATATATTTCGATCGTTTCCCGTATGAGTATGAGATTAAACACCTTTTAGGAATCCAGACTTGGCAGGGGAATAATACCAGCATTTGGGATCCTTATGAAGAAGATTCAGCTACAACTGACCATCAAAACGTAAGGATATACTCTCTTAATCATTCTGAATATGACTATCAATTTAATGAGTTTCTGAAATGGCTTAATACTCTTAAGTCGGTCTACAAACTTGAAGATGTTATTGAATCTATTACCATGCCTGGCATCGGTGAGTCAAGCGCAGCAATGGCTGAAATCAAAAAATATGATCTGCCAATCCGTCAGATGTGGTCGTATGCTATTGATAAGACAAATAAGTTGGTGAAGATTGACGATGTGATTCCGGAGGTGAAAATTAAAAATGTCATGATCAACGGAGTGAATGTTGAGAAAGGTTCAGATGGCTTCTATCATTATGGCGATACACGCGCTGAAGACATCAGCGTATCCATTGCATATAGTCTCAATGATTCAAAAGAGGTAGTAAATGAATACTCCCCATTCTATAATTCAGGAATGAACGACACAGATCTCACTACTGGAATAGACATGATTGACGGAGGCTCGGCAACTACTCTTAAAGATGTCTACAATCTTCAGGGAGTACGTATTCTGACAAAAGCTTCTCAGAAGGATATAGACAATCTTCAGCCCGATGTCTACATCATCCGTGAAGGCAACCGCAGTCGCAAGGTAATCATCAGAAAATGACATCAAAGACTGATTAAATAAACACTGATAGAATCTCAGTCAAATTTAATCATATTCAAATAATTAAAGAATTTATCCTTTTGTGAATGTGCTCCGTAAG
>JAIDPA010000253.1 GCA_029062985.1 Muribaculaceae bacterium | reverse complement strand
ATGGGCTCGACCCAAATGTATGGACAGGAAGCGTTAGCGAAGCTGCCTTAATGAAGTCACGTCCTCAATATTATAATGACCCTGTAGTTAAAAATGGATATTTTCGAGGGAGAGAGACTACAGAATTTGTAGACCGCGTTATGACGGCATACAACTATTTCAAAAAGGCAACGAAATAAGTTTCTATTCTCTGCTTCTTAACACCGATATAAATATCTAAACAAAATTTTTCCATTATAAATTATATTCAATGAAAAAAATCAAACTATCTGTAGGCGTTCTTATAGCCATGGCAACTCTGCTCCCCATGCAGTCATGTATAGGAAGTTTCGCCCTCACTAACCGTGTACTCTCATGGAATAAACAAGTTGGTTCGAAATTTGTAAATGAATTAGTATTTTTCGCCTTCTGGGTACTTCCTGTTTATGAAGTTACATCTGCTGCCGACCTTATAATTCTTAATTCTATAGAGTTCTGGAGCGGTAATAATCCTGTGACTCAAGCCTCCACAAAAGTGGTTGAGTCGGAAGAAGGGCGTTATTATATTGCTTGCGACGAAAGGGGATATATCATCACTACACCCGATGGGAAGGATATCAGACTTGATTATGAGGCTGACTCCCAGACCTGGAGTGTCGCTATAGGCAATGAAGAAGCTTATCCTTTTATGACAATGATTGATGAGAATCATGTAAAAATGATTACTCCGGAAGGTGATTTCAGATTGGTCGACCTCTCGGAACAGGGTGTTATGGCGTACGCAAACGAATGCGGAACATTAAATTACAAACAAATTTAAGTTTTTTGGCATTCTCTTTAATCAAAATCTCTCTTAAATTGTTAAAAGAATATAGAGAACTTAGTATGCCTGTATAATAATAAGCGAAGATTTTGAATACAGATAATAATTAAAACATTTTTCTGATTAATGTCATCGTTTATTATTTTAACTCTAAATCTTTATAACATTAGAAACTAATTTATTAAATAATATCAAAATGAAAGCATTACACGTAATTTGCGCAGTTATCGGCGGTGCAATCGCCGGCGCAGCAGTAGGTCTTCTTGTTGCTCCTGAAAAGGGAGATGAAACTCGTAAGAGAATCATTAAAGCCTTAAAAGAAAAAGGCATTGTTCTCAAGAAGGATAAAATGGAAGAGCTCGTTGACGAAATTGAAGATCAAATCGAAAACGTTCTCTGATAAAAATTCTAATAAAAATTTTAATAAAATGAAAGCACTGAATATTCTTTACGCTTTCCTTGGCGGAGCAATTGTCGGATGCAGTGCAGCTCTTCTTCTCGCTCCGGAGAAAGGTGCTGAGGTC
>JAIDPA010000252.1 GCA_029062985.1 Muribaculaceae bacterium | reverse complement strand
TTATTATTTTTGCAAAATAAAGTTTCGGGATTTCAACCAGACCATAATCAAGGGTATGACTAAGAATTATGAAGTTTAAGCAAACTTCAATATTAACGAAGCTAAAAATCTAAGTTTAATTTAAATTATTTATAACGATGACTATTGAATCAATTGAAGCAATCGGCACATGGGCAGGTCAGGTGTATAAAGCGCTTGAAGCTACCGATACCCGTATGCTCGGACTCAAACAGCTCAAGAAAGCAACCAAGCTCAAGAATGATCAGATCAGCGCAGCTCTCGGCTGGCTCGGTCGTGAGGGCAAGATTGTGATTTCGATGAATGATGAAGAGACTGTCACCACACTTGTGTGATACGGTTGAAAATTAGTCAGTGGCGCGTAAGTGCCATTGAAGATAAGCGTAAATAAAAAGGATTGGCCTCACGGTCAATCCTTTTTCTGTGCTAAAAATCAAAACTATTCAATTTAACTGTATATAACTTCATCAATGTTTCAGAATTAAAAGGCGAGAGTTAGCTTATCGCCTTATTTTCGGAATGGCACTGCGCAGATAACTCTGACAGGGACATTATGACCGCTTAATTTTCCCGGTTGCCATGCGGGCATTTTTGAGAGGATTCGGAGAGCCTCACGGTTCAATGTGGGCTCAACTCCTCTCAAGACTGAGATGTGGCTCACGGTGCCGTCGGCATTGACCACAAACGAGCACATCACTCTTCCCTCAATACCTCTGGCATAAGCTTCGGCAGGGTAGCGGCGTTGGTCGTTGATGAAATTGACCATTTTCTGTCCGCCTCCCGGAAACTGAGGTTTCTCCTCTACGAAATCATACTCATACACCTCCATATAGCTGCGGCTGCCGTTGGAAGAAATGCCGGAAGTAATGCGGCAAGTCTGTGCGGCGGCTTGGCTTGCAAACAGGGTGGAGAGTAATGCTCCGATAAGAAACAGGAATCTGTGAGTCTTCATTTTTCTTGTTAGGAGGATTTTCATGTTGCAAATATAGCAGTCATATTTGATTTATGCAAATCTTTTACCTAAGGAATTAGTATATTTAAAATTGTTTTACTTTTTTTTACATTAAGCGTCGGAAAGGT
>JAIDPA010000251.1 GCA_029062985.1 Muribaculaceae bacterium | reverse complement strand
ATGAAACGACTCTTTTTGAAGAAACAAAAAAAGCATTTAGTAAACGTTTTAAGTTAGAGGATGAAGTTGAAGAGCTAAATAAGAAGTTGCTTACTTTATCTGATTTCGAAGATCCATCTTATCAAAAAATACTGGATCGCCTGGATTTCCTGAATTTAAGACTTTCTGTTGAGGATGTTTCAAATATCGATGCTGATATTGAGAAAACACTTACGGGTTTGGGCTTTTCAAGGTCCGACTTCTCCAGACAAACAAGTGAATTTTCCGGTGGATGGAGGATGAGAATTGAATTGGCTAAAATATTACTCCAAAAACCGGATGTTCTTCTGTTGGATGAGCCTACAAACCATCTTGATATCGAATCGATTCAATGGCTCGAACAATTTTTGCTAACAAAAGCTAAAGCGGTAGTTGTAATTAGTCATGACCGTGCATTTCTCGATAATGTAACAAAAAGAACAATCGAGATTTCTTGCGGAAAGATTTATGATTATAAAGTTAGCTATTCCCCTTTTGTAAAATTAAGACAAGAGCGTATCGAGCAGCAGAGGCGAGCTTTCGATAATCAGCAGAAAATGATTTCAGAAACGAAGGAATTTATTGAGAGGTTCCGTTATCAGGCCACCAAAGCAATTCAGGTGCAGAGCAGAATCAAGCAGCTTGAGAAAATCGTCCCAATTGAAATAGACGAGGTGGATAACACAAGATTGCATTTAAAATTTCCCCCTTCACCGAGATCGGGAGATTTCCCTCTTATTGTTGAAAATCTATCTAAATCATACGGTGACAAAACAGTTTTCTCTAATGTTGAATTTTCTCTCAGAAGAGGTGATAAGGTTGCATTTGTAGGTAAAAACGGCGAAGGAAAATCCACGTTGGTCAAATGTATAATGGATCAGATTGAATATGAGGGACATTTAAAGATCGGTCATAATGTTAAGATAGGATATTTTGCTCAAAATCAAGCACAATTACTTGATGAATCGATTACCGTATTTGATACTATAGACAACGTAGCGACAGGAGATATCAGAACAAAAATAAATGATATCCTTGGTGCTTTCATGTTTGGAGGTGAAAATTCAGAAAAAAAAGTGAAAGTGTTATCCGGAGGTGAAAAGACACGCCTCGCAATGATTAAATTGCTTCTTGAACCGGTGAATTTTCTAATCCTTGATGAGCCTACAAATCATCTTGATATGCGGACAAAAGATATTCTTAAAGATGCTATCAAAGAATTTGACGGAACTGTAATCGTTGTTAGCCACGATAGGGACTTCTTGGATGGTCTTGTTCAAAAAGTTTATGAGTTCGGGGGTGGAAAGGTAAAAGAGAACTTGGGAGGAATCTATGATTTTCTAAAGAAACGACAACTTGATAATCTTCGGGAAATCGAAAAAACACATTCTGAAGAGAACTCCACTTCTTCAATTGAATCCCTCAATTCAGACAATAAAGTTTTTCAAAGCAATGAAGCTTCACAGTCAATAGGGAAAATTTCTTATGCAGAACAGAAGGAAAGAGAAAAATCTTTACGTAAAAACGAAAAGATTGTAAAAGATATTGAAGAAAATATCAACAAGTTGGATGCTCGTCTCGCTGAACTTGAATCTAAACTATCAATGGGCGAAACTTCTTCTGAAATTC
>JAIDPA010000250.1 GCA_029062985.1 Muribaculaceae bacterium | reverse complement strand
GTCTTGCTGTTGCTGGGAATTATCTTTATTTTCAGAAAACAGCTCATTATTAATCCTCTCGCCAAATTCATTAGTAAACAACTCCTTGATAAAAATCACCAATCACATTGATGCTATGAACGAAATTCAAAAAAGCGAAAAGGTTGCTAAAGAAATTACAAACCCGGAGGTGAAATTCAAGGGCTATACTCTTGAAGAAATTAGGTATCAGCGTGCGTTAGTTACGCTTCAAAAGGAATTTTGTCATACGAAAATTATTCGCCTGAGTAATAATCTTAAGAATACAAACCCTCTTAAAAAGTCTGCTCCATCTTCACTCCCCGGTAAAGTAGGATTTATGGCAGGAAAACTGCTGACCGGATTAAACTATATGGATTATATAATGCTGGGGTTCTCGGTTTTTGGTTCGGTAAGGAAAATATTTTCTTTCTTTAAAAAGAAAAAATAATTGACACAGTTCAGTTTTCCTTTTAGAAGAAGAATTATGAGTCCGACTAAATGTTTATGTTTGTTAAAATATTTTTTCCTGTTAAACTTTTTAGTCCTTCAAGCGTCTTATAGATATAAGGTAATTGTCGCTGACATTGCCAGAAAATAATAAAACAATGCTATCGCGACAAAACGGAGCTGGGTCGAGGCCTTTGCTCCGTTTTTCATTGTGATTTTTCATGCTTCATTCTCTAAATATGATTATTCTTTTAGCTGAATCGAAAACAATGTCATCTATTCAGACGGCTTTATCCCCCGCTGATTATATGAATCATACTCCTGTATTTAATGAGGCTGCTAATATTTTAGCCCATTATTTTTCCTCTATAAATACTTCAGAATTGGCAACTCGTCTTTCTATTTCTTTACCCCTCGCAGTCAAGGCATCTCTGCTCTTCTATGATTTTCCTAATAAGACAACCGGAACCCCGGCTCTTTATAGTTTTACCGGAGAAGTTTTCAAAGCTCTTTCTCCTGCCGGTCTTTCTGATAAAGCTAAAGAATTTGCCACTACACATTTACGTATAGTTTCATCTTTATACGGACTCCTCTCTCCTACCGATTTCATTAAACCTTACAGATTAGATTTTAAAGTGAATCTATATCCCTTGGCAGATAATCTGATAAAATATTGGAGACCCAAAATAACAGATACGTTAACAAAATATCTGAATGACTCCAAAGAAAATGAAATATTGGATCTTCTCCCTATTGATGCATCAAAATATATTGATTGGGATGTCATCAAAAGATATGCCGATGTAAGAAGAGTCAATTTCAAGATGCGTTCAGAATCCGGCAACCTGAAAACTCCCTCATCCCGGCTTCTAAAAGAAATGAGAGGATTATTGACAAAAGAACTTCTCGAGAAAGAAATTAAAAAATTCAGCGAAATATTAGAACTTTCTGATAATTCTCCTTTTACAGCTAAACCCTCATCTAATAAGGATTTTTTATTTTTGATATAGTAACCGTAAGATATTTTTTACTATTTTTTATTTTCATTCTTGCAAATTTGAATCAATTCTATTAATTTTGCGTTATAAATAAAGG
>JAIDPA010000025.1 GCA_029062985.1 Muribaculaceae bacterium | reverse complement strand
GTATATTTAGGGATGGTAGCTGACATTATGCATCCCGGTCTCGTCAATATCATAAACGAAGGAGCAAAATACGGCGATGTCATAATCGGATTGTTTACGGACAAAGCTGTTGCCGAAAGGAAACGTCTTCCCTTCCTGACCTACGAGCAGCGCAAGCAAGTTGTGGAAAACATCAAGGGTGTGTCAGAGGTGGTGCCCCAGGATGAGTGGAGCTACATTCCAAACCTGAAGAAAATAAAACCCGACTATATAATCCATGGAGATGACTGGAAGACAGGCATGGACATGGAACTGAGGGACGAGGTTTTCAAAGTCATGGAAGAACTCGGAGGAGAGGTGATAGAAATTCCCTATACCAAGGGTATAAATTCCACAGGACTTGTTGAAGAGGAAAAATCTATCGGGACCACTCCCGAAGTCAGGATGAAGCGTCTACGCCGCTTGATTGCCTCCAAGCCGATCGTCCGTATAATGGAAGCGCATGACGGTCTCTGCGGACTTATCATAGAGAATCTGGAAGTGGAGGAAGGAGGCAAACGCAAGGCTTTTGACGGGATGTGGTCAAGCTCTCTCACTGATTCAACATCAAAAGGGAAACCGGATATTGAGGCTGTTGACCTCACCACCCGCCTCCAGGATCTGAACAATATCCTCGAATGCACCACCAAGCCCATCATCTTCGACGGAGATACAGGGGGAAAGATTGAACATTTTGTGTTCACAGTCCGCACTCTTGAGCGCCATGGTATCTCAGCGGTAATTATCGAAGATAAGATAGGCTTGAAGAAGAATTCCCTTTTCGGCACAGATGCAGTCCAGACCCAGGACTCAATCGAGCATTTCTGCGAAAAGATAAGGGCAGGGAAAAACGCACAGGTCACGAAAGATTTCATGATAATAGCCCGGATAGAAAGCCTTATCGCAGGCAAACCGGTTTCCGATGCACTTGAAAGAGGATTCGCTTATGTTGATGCAGGAGCTGACGGCATAATGATACACAGCAAGGACAAGAGCGGAGAGGATATCAAGGAATTTATCATAGAATTCAGGAAGAAACATCCCAAGGTTCCTATCGTTGTGGTACCCACCACCTACAATCAAGTCTATGAGAAGGAACTTGCAGAATGGGGCGCAAACATAGTGATATATGCCAACCACATGCTCCGGGCTGCCTATCCTGCAATGAAGAAAGCCGCCGAGACGATCCTTATAAATGAGCGTGCCAAAGAGGCAACTCCTTTGTGTATGCCTATCAAAGAAATCCTTGAACTCATTCCCGGCACTAAATAAAAAAGAAATGGTATCTCCAGAATTATTCATCAGATCACTCCGGGAAAACGGAGTAAATTTCTACGCCGGAGTTCCGGATTCACTTCTCAAAAATGTCTGTGCGTACATCACAGACAATCTTCCTGCCGACAGAAACATAATCACAGCTAATGAAGGAAATGCCGTCGGAGTCGCTGTCGGGCATTATCTTGCAACCGGAGAAATTCCTATGGTATATATGCAGAATTCAGGAATAGGCAATGCTGTCAATCCGCTTCTTTCATTGGCTGATGAGAAGGTCTATTCGATACCTCTGCTCATTATGATAGGCTGGAGAGGTGAGCCGGGAGTGCATGACGAGCCTCAGCACGTAAAGCAGGGTGAGGTGACGTTGTCCCTTCTTGATGCCATGGGAATACCCTATATTGTCTTGCCTGAGGAAGAGGGGTCTGCCGTCAAGGCATTAGAAAGAATCACTAAGGATTGCAGAAATACCTCCAGTCCCCATGCAATAATAATAAGGAAAGGAACCTTCGGATCCTATAAGCTTAAAAACACCAGGACAAATGATTATCCAGTAAGCCGTGAGGAAGCCCTGAAGCATGTGGTGGATATCCTGCCTGAAGATGCTGTCATAGTATCGACCACGGGTAAGCTTTCCCGGGAGCTTTATGAATACCGTGATGAGAAGAATCAGTCTCATCGAGCAGATTTCCTGACAGTTGGCTCAATGGGCCATTCCTCTTCCATTGCATTGGGTATAGCCCTTGCAGTTCCTGACAGGAAGGTTTTCTGTTTTGACGGTGACGGCGCATTCCTGATGCACATGGGTGCGATATCAAACATAGGAAATCTTGCTCCAGAAAACTTCATACACATCATCTTCAATAACGGAGCACATGAATCGGTGGGAGGACAGCCAACCCTCGGATTGGATATCGATATACCGGCTATAGCGACGGCATGCGGTTATAAATCTGCGGTCGCGGTCTCCACAGTTGAAGAAATTCATACCATAATAGACAGGGCTATCACCATGGATGGTCCGACCTTAATAGAAATTAAGGTCGGAATCAACTCCCGGGAAAACCTGGGACGTCCTAAATCCTCTCCCATTGAAAATAAGGAAGCTCTGATGGATTTTATCAGAAATGACTGAGAAGATTATAGTTTTATCTGACATTCACGCCAATCTGTCTGCATTAGAGGCTGTAATAGCTGATTTTGAATCCAAGGGACAGATTCCGGACGCATTAGCAATATTAGGAGATAATATTAATTACGGTATGAGACCTAATGAAGTCATCCTCCGACTTCAACAGTTATCTGACAGGTATCCGACAGTGGTGAATCTATTCGGAAATCACGAAAAGGCTCTGTTAGATAATGACACTTCCCATTTCTCTACTGAAAGAGGAAGGCAGGTTTTGGATTATACCCGCTCTATCCTATCGGATAATTCCTACTGTCATATTCAGAATCTGAATCATTCGGGAATCTGTGAAATTGAAATAAACTCTCAAAAAATTCTTTTTCTCCATGGGAATATCGATGATCCCTACTGGGGCACCATTAATAAAGATACCGTCTCCGATTTAAGGTACTCTGATTATGATTATGTCATTTCCGGTCATTCCCACAAACCTCATCTTATTGAATTCTATTTTAACGCAGATTGTCCGAGGTTAAGAAACAAAAGGAAAACAGTTTTTCTTAATCCGGGCTCAGTAGGTCAGCCAAGAAATCAAAATCCCCGTGCCCAGTATCTTTTCTTAGATCTCGGGGAGAATCTGATAAGTTTTAATTCAGCTTCCTATAATATAAGGACTGAACAGGATTTATATCCGGATACCATAGATGCATTTTATAAAGAAAGGTTACTTTTAGGAATATGAAAAAAATTGGCATTGTTACATATAATAGCCTTCACTGTAATTTCACCAATTACGGCACTGTCCTTCAGGCCTGGGCTTTACAGAAGGCAGTACAGAAAATCCTGAAAGAGAAGGGGCAGAATAATACTGACAATGTAATCCTGGTCAATTACTGTCCTGACACCATGAAAGATAAAAATCCTTTGGCGCCTTTTGAAAATATGTGGGACAACGACCCTACGATCAGGGAACAAGCCAGATTGACTCTTCCTGCTATAAAAGAAAATCTGCAGAAGATTGAAAATTTTTATAATGACAACTTTATTATTTCAGAGAACGAATATAACCCTGACAACATCACGGAAATTGGGAAGGAAAATATCACGGCGTTTATAGTGGGGTCTGATTCAATCTGGGATATAGAGGAGTTTGGACTGGACAATGGATTTTTTGCGAATAATCCCTCAATGGCACATAATTCGATTGCCTATGCACCCTCATTTCAGGATTCCATCGAGACCTTTGACAAATCTCAATGGGAAAAGGCAAAACACATGATTGCCAATAATTTTCAATCAGTTGCCTTACGTGACAGACATGCCTCCGATATAATTTTTGATGAAGATAATGTCAGATATCCTGTGGTGATTGATCCGACACTGACCTTGGATATTAAGGAATACGAGGAGATCGAATCAAAGGAAAATCAATACCGGAAGCCTTACATCCTTTATTACTCCCGCAGATATAATGAAAAAGCGGAGAGAATGGTGGATGAAATAGCGAGGGAACGTGGATTGGATGTGGTGGAAATAAGTCTGCGGGCTCAAAATTCCGACAGACATTTCATGCGCTATGATGCCGGTGTGGAGGAATTCCTGACATTGATTAAGAATGCGGATGTCGTCATAACAAATTCCTTTCACTGTATGATATTTGCAATCCTATACAAAAAGGATTTCTACGTTTATTCACGTCAACATTGTTACGGTAAGATCGTTGAACTGCTTCAGGCTCTGGAGTTGACCGACAGGTTTATTGGAGATCCTGATTCCTATTCCCCTAAAAAAAATATTGATTATGTCAGGGTAGCTGAAAAGCTGAATGATCTTCGCCATAACGCCAAATCATATCTGGAGGGTGCTGTAGTAAAATTGATATGAACGAAGCTAAAACACAGAAGGGATATCTCGAAACCTATGAGAAGGATGAATGCTTCGGTTGCGAGGCATGCATAGGAGTCTGCGCCCATACAGCAATTGCAATGCATGAGGATGAAGAGGGCTTCAGATATCCTGTCATTGATGAGGACAGATGCGTGCATTGCGGTCTCTGCAACAGGGTATGTCCAAGCCATAATATGCCTGACAAGAACCCGGCTGACCCATTTGTATTCGGAGGTCATATCAAAAATGAGAAGATCAGGGACCAGAGTACATCCGGAGGTATCTTCTCAGCACTGGCGGAAACATGGAGCAAGGATGGGAATTATGTCATTTTTGGGGCTTATTCCGATAAACTGGAAGTCTATCATGGTTATATAACTGACATAAAAGATTTAGGGAAATTCAGGAAATCAAAATACAGTCAAAGCCATGTAGGATCCTCGTATCAGGATGTAAGGAGATTCATAAAGGAAGGAAGACGCGTCATATTTTCCGGTACGCCATGCCAGATGGCTGGTCTGAAAAATGTTTTAGGCAGACTCTTCAACAGTGAGAATTTACTGACGATCGAGGTTGTCTGTGAAGGATTCCCATCCCCGCTTTTTATCCGTAAATATGTGGAGAAGCTTCAAAAACAGGAAAGAGACGAGCTGATCTCCTTAGACTATCGCTTTAAGGATGTGAACAGATGGGATTTTGAATGTATGGAAATCTCTTTTAAAAACGGAAAGAGACTGATCAAAGACAGATGGTTTTCTCCGTTCTGGGTATTCTGGGCACGCAGATTAATGAGCAGACCGTCCTGTGAGAAATGTCCTTTCCGCACTCCGCAGCGTATAGCAGATATTACATTGGGTGATCTCTGGGGTGTACAGAAATATTGCCCTGATTTATACGATGGCAATAAGGGTGCCACTCTGACCGTGTGCAATACTGAAAAAGGTAAGTATTGGTTTAAACGTGCTGAGGAGTTTGTCACAGGTCGTGAGCTTGATTTCAGTGAAGCACTGAAATTCCAAAGACCCATGAGGGTTATCGTTCCGGGAAGTCCTGACAGAAACCGTTTTATGAACGATCTAATCAACCTGGATTATGACCGGATCTGTAAAAAATGGAATGGAAAAGAACCTCTGAAAGTTCTCTGGAAGAAATATATATGGGGCAATAACAGGCAGGTTGTCACATGGTACAAAATTAAACAAGGGATTAAAAAATTATTTAGATAAAGCACAATGAACCTATATATCATCAGTGGCGTAACCGGCATGACCGGCAGTGAGCTTGCCCACCAGTTAGTCAGCCAAGGCAATTTCGTTTTCGGATTCGACAACTTCTTCGCCAGTTCGATCGACACCGTAAAGGATCTCCTTGAAGATAAGAATTTTGTTTTCAAGGAATGGGACATTAACAATTCGGAACACATGGAATCTGTAAAGCGGTTTGTGATGAACACCAGACATCTCTACGACCAGTTGATATATATAAACTGTGCCGCTGTTGTCCATACCGAACACTTTTATGAAGTGAACAGCACTTACCGAACCAATGTGGAGTCAATGCGCACCTTCCTTGAACAGGCAATTGAAGTGAAGGCAGATGCATTCATCAATTGTTCCACCTCTGAAGTCTATTCCATGCAGTCATGGAATAATGAAGGAGGCGTGAGGGAGAATGATTTTCTTGTCCTTGCCACAGCGGAACATAGCCAGCGCACGAGTTATGCAGTCGGTAAGCTTCTTACGGAGTTCTTTATGAAGGATGCGGTCAACAAAGGAAAAATCAGAGGGTGCTCAATCCGTTTCGCAAACGTGTACAGCAAACACGAAAGATTTGCAAAGCATGTCATACCCCACATAATAAACCAGCTGTTAAAGGGAGAAAAGGTTGTTCTCCTTGAAAATTCCATTAAGAACAAGCGTACTTTCCTTCACAATATCGACAGTTGCAATGCAGTCCTGGAGCTTCTTGCTAACCCGGAAGCTCTTGACGGATCGGTTTACAATGTAGCCACGGATGAGGAGATCTCAATCGTTGACCTTACAAAGCTCATTGCAAAAAAGATGAATATTGAGAATCCTCAGATCATTTTCGAGGGTTACAGGGCATCCGATCCTGAACGCCGGCTTCTGAACACGGATAAACTCAGGACACGTACCTCCTGGAGACCTCAGGTCTCCCTTGACAAGGGTCTGGATTTATGCGTAGCGAGTATCTGATATGAAAGCACTTATCATAACGGTAGCCGGGACCGCTACAAGATTTAATCGTGACACGACAGAAGAGACACTGAAATGTCTCTATTATCACGACAGCTTCAAGAACTGCCTGCTTTACCAGATTCTTGACAAAGCCAGGGATATTGATGAGTATGTGATTGTCGGAGGATTTCTCTTTGATAAGCTTGAGGACTTCATCCGGACAAATCTCTCTGAATTCAAAGACAGAATCAAACTCATCTACAATCCGGAATATTCGACTTTCGGTTCGGGCTACAGCCTGCTGCTCGGTCTGAGAAATGCAGATCCTCATGCAGATGAAATTCTTTTCGTGGAGGGAGACTTATATTTCAATGACAGGGATTTCGAGAAAATAAAGAAATCGGAAAAGAATGTGTTCACTGTCAATCATAATCTTATCACTGCCGATAAGGCAGTCGTTGTCTATGAGAATACAGGGAGGCATCTTCAGTATATCTACGACACCTCTCATTCATATCTCAATATCAGGGAGCCCTTTCTTGCCGTCTATAACTCCGGACAGGTCTGGAAATTCATAGACCTACCTCGTCTGACCGCAGTTGTCAATAACCTTACTCCGGAACAGACCCGCGGTACAAATCTTGAGATAATTCAGGGATATTTCGGAAATCTGGATAAAAGTGAGATAGAGATGGTAGTCTTCACAGAATGGTTTAACTGTAATACAGTCAGCGACTATATGACCGTATTGTCAAAAATTAAAAAATGAATTCAATTAACGATAAACTTCAGTATCTGCAGAATAAGATATTAAACACCGGGGAGAAAATCCGTATAATGATTTTCGGACTCGGGAGTGTCGGGTTATATCTTCTGGATTATATCGTCAGCACTGCCGATCCCCGTCTCGAAATCATTGTGGTCGGAAGAAATTATGATAAGATGCTCTCTGATGTGAATATTGTCCGAACGGCAGCCACAATTCGCCGCCAGATGAGAGCCATTATTCATATTGAAGGGCACTGTGATCTCGAAGACACAGATAATATAGCCTCAGTATTGAAAGAATGGAATCCTGACTTCATTGTTAACAGTAGCAGGGTTTACTCCGGACTGAAGTATGGGAGCATCTCATGGTCACATCTGAGAGCCTACGGAATCTGGACGCCACTTTCCGTAAAGTATGCCAAGAATATTATGAAAGCTTATGAGCAATCTGATTCTCATGCCATATCCATCAATACATCCTATTCCGATGCTGTAATTCCGTGGTTGAAATCATCAGGAATGCCTTATTTTGATTTTGGAAGCGGAAACCTCAATCACCTCATTCCGAGAATGAAGTTTCATATCGCTGAAAAATTCGGTATTGACAATTATAATGACATTGACATCACGTTAGCCGTAAGCCATTTCCATGATGTCGTGATAAGCAAAGAGGGTCATTCAGAGGGACAGGACATACTCCTTGAAGTAAAACATAATGGAGAAAAACTTGAAATAGATAAAGAGGAACTCCTGGCAGCCTGTAGGATAGCGATGCCGGTGGATCAAAAGAGGAACATGATGAACGCCTCAAGCAATTATGACATCATCAACTCAATACTCACGGCATTAAGAGACCGGACTAAAATTAAGATTCACACTCCGGGCGTGGATGGTGAGATTGGGGGGTATCCCTTTATCATTGACGGAGAAGGAGAAGCAAGGGGTTACATAGATGAGTCAGTATTCTCCTTGGATCAGATGAGGGAAGCCAACCGTCAGTCAATATATCTTGACGGAGTGGAGGATGTGGCAGATGGCGCCCTTATTTATACAGATGAGCTGATAGAGAAGGTAAAATCAGAATTTCAGACAGAAATTCCAAAGAAAGTTCCATTGAAAGAGTCAAATCTTATTGCCACCCAGCTTATTAATAATTTAATTTTTCCCTCAGTAAAATCTTAACAAAACAGAATACAGGCTTCATTTTAAGAATATGAATCATTTGCAAAAAACTCTTTTGATGATAACAAAAGATATTGATGAATTATGTTCAAAACATAAGATCAATTATTTTTTAGCCGGAGGGTCTATGTTAGGAGCTGTACGCCATCAAGGATTCATACCCTGGGATGATGATTTAGATATTATAATGCCTCCGGAAGATTATAAACGGTTCATCGAAATTTGTAAATCTAAAGAATTTAATAGTGAAAAGTATTCCTTGCAGGAAAGTTATGTAGATTGGCCTAAAAGTTATAGCAAAATTCGTTTGAATAACACGGTAATCAAAGAACCGGGAGAATATGAATATGGGCATAAGGGAATTTTTATAGATATTTTCTCATTTGACTACGCATCAAATAATAAGGCAGTTAGACTAAAGCAATATATTGCAGCTAAACTTCTGGTTGCCTATCAGCTTAGTCTCAGTTCCTATTCTGACAGTTCAATCTCAAAAAGAGTTGCAATGTCAGTAGCAAAATTACTTAAATGGAAACCTCTTAGAAACTTCGTTATTTCTCAAAGTCAGTCAAAAAAAGAATCTAAGTATTATTCCATTGCGAAAGAGAAAACTCGCTGGCATAGTGCGTTTATACCAAAAGAATTATTTAATGAGTCGGTAAGAGTAAAGTTTGAAGACTATACCTTCCCTATTCCTAAAAAAGCCCATGACTATCTTTCAATTATTTTTGGTGACTATATGAAACTTCCTCCAGCCGAGGAACAACATGGTTCGCATGCCACATATATTGACTTTGGACCCTATTAATGGGATTTTCTTTCTAAATCAAAGATAATTAAACTAAAGACACAGCAAAGCAACTAAATGGATAACAAGTTTTCAGTGTTAATGTCGGTTTATAAGAATGATAAACCTGAATATTTGAAACAAGCAATTGACAGCATCAGTATTGAGCAGTCATTGAAACCTGATGAAATTGTCTTAGTGGTTGATGGTCCTGTTCCCGAATCCCTTAACATAATGATTCAAAATCTTAGCAAGGCTTTATCCTCTCTTAAGGTAATTCCTCTGAAAGAAAATGTCGGTTTAGGGAAAGCATTAAATATTGGGATGGAGCATGTTTCTAATGAATTGGTAGCTCGGATGGATTCAGACGATATATCTTTATCTGACAGATTTGAGAAGCAGCTTCCCTTTATGATTGAAAATAAAGATATTGCTGTTTGTGGAGGACAAATGTCTGAATTTATAGATCATCCTGACAATATAGTCGGCTACCGTTATGTTCCTTTAACTTTTGATGAATGCCGGAAATATTATAGGGATCGTGACCCTCTTAACCATGTCACTGTCATGATGCGTAAATCAGCGGTTATGGAAGCAGGAAATTATCTTCCATGGCATCTGGATGAGGACACCTATTTATGGGGTCGAATTCTTGAGAAAGGCTTTAAAATAGCTAATATTAATGATGTATTAGTTAATGTACGTGTCGGGAAAGAAATGTATGCCAGACGTGGCGGATGGAAATATTTTAAAAGTGATGTAGGAATTCTGAAATGGAAGCTTAATCACGGACTTACTGATAAACCAAGATTTTTATACAATTATATTGTTCGTTTTAGTGTTCAGGTTTTAATGCCTAACCGATTGAGAAGTTTTGTATTTAAAAAGCTTCTCCGGAAAAATTCATAAAACATATATACATCCAATGGACCCAAGAAAAAGAGTATTACTTTCCGGGGGGTGTGGCTATATCGGCTCACATACACTGGTTGAACTAATAAATGCCGGTTACGAGGTCATAACAATCGATAATCTTTCCAACTCGGATCTTAATTCTTTAAAAGGAGTAGAGAAGATAACCGGAAAGAATATTATTTTCGAGAAGATTGATACATGTGACATTACATCTCTACGTAAAATTTTCGAAAAATATGAATTTGACAGTGTAATTCATTTTGCTGCTTTTAAGGCTGTAGGTGAATCTGTTGAAAAACCATTGGATTATTACAGTAACAATTTGGGTTCCTTCATCAATATATTAAAATTGATGAAGGAGTTTAATCGTCCAAATGTTATTTTCTCTTCTTCAGCCACTGTATATGGAAATGCAAATGATCTCCCTGTCACTGAAGCTACTCCCCGCCAACCGGCTGAATCTCCTTATGGAAATACTAAGACCATAGCAGAAGATATTTTGAGGGATTGTTGCAAGGCATATAAAAATCTATTTGGTATTGCTCTCAGATATTTTAATCCGATTGGTGCTCATCCATCAGGATTGATTGGAGAGTTACCAAAAGGAGTGCCTAACAATTTAGTGCCTTATATCACACAGACGGCTGCCGGAATACGTGAATGTCTCAGTGTCTTCGGAAATGATTATGACACTCCCGATGGATCTTGTCTAAGGGATTTCATTGATGTAGTCGATCTTGCCAAAGCTCATGTAGCCGCTTTAGACAGAATGATCCGGAAAGATATGAAAGCCAAATATGAAATTTTCAATATAGGAACGGGACGTCCTGTATCAGTACTTGAACTGATCAAGACCTTTGAAAAGGTTAATGATCTAAAACTTCCGTATAAGATCACCGGAAGGCGCCCGGGAGATATTCCAGCTCTTTGGGCGGATGTCTCTTTAGCAAACATAGAATTGGGATGGACAGCCGGCAGAAATCTGTCAGAAACTCTACAAGCAGCCTGGAAGTGGGAAAAAAATCTCAGAAATATTTAATATAACAGATGTAGGTCTGAAGAGTTACCATTAAAGTAAGAGTAATAATGAAATGATTAGTTCGGTATGTGAATATAAATAATCAACATCTTTTAGTAAAGGTAATCTCAAAAATTCTCCAATTAAATCTAATTATACTTGCAGAGTATAATCTTTTTAACTACTTTTGTCTTAGAATTTTCAGCCTAAATATCATTTTCTAATTTTTATCTTCATGCCTGATTTGGATTTTAAGTCAACCTTTTCTTTCAAGGCCGGACTTCTTTTAATCTCTTAATATTCGCCAAATAATAAAAGTAAAGATTGTAAATAAAATTAGGACTTTATTTCTAATTTCTCCTCTGTCAGTTTCAAGTTGGAATTTTTAATGGAGGAAGGATGTTATGGCGTTTCTTATATTATCCCGGCTGAATTGGAGGATAATGATATTTTCTGGGATGAACTAATGATCATGAAAAATGAGATAAGAGTATTGTCTCCCGACTATCCCACTCTATTCACTGAAGGAGAAAAATTATTTTCTATTTCAGAAAACGCATATATAATCAGTCCGGAAACAATCATAATGAAAAAGTGCGTTTTCAATAGTGATTAAAAGGTAAGCACATTTAGGCTTGAAATTATGGCTTAATAAATTATTATTACTATCTTTGCCATATATTTCCTCCTTTAAGACATGCATATCAATAATATTTACATAGAAAAGCTTTGGGGCACAAAGAATCTTAATTGGCATCTGAATTCGGACGTAGTAATACTTTCGGGTATAAACGGGTCCGGTAAATCTACTGTGCTCAGGGCTATTGCCGCTTTGCTCCAAGGGAAACCTCTCCTTCCGCCTTACCACGAACGGTTGCAGAAGGTTGTTATTGATATGTCGGATAGTCTGGAGCTATCTTTAGAAATATCTAAAAATTCCTCTTCAGACTCTGCAAGACCAAATGCTCCTACACTTTTTGAAGATGACTCTATACGAGTCGTAGCAAAAGAGGAGGAAAAAGACAATATTGAGACATTGGTAGTGTCAAAACAACATTTGGCTGCACGTAAAGACAGTAAAAATTTAAAAGCTAAAGAAGTTTTTCCGGTAAAGCAGGCAAATTTTATATCTACATTCGATTCAATCCCCCCTGAGGAAAAAGATCCTGCTAAATTACTGGCTTATCTGGTGTCGGCATCAGTAAGCGAACTTGACAGATTTCTTGAAAAAACGGTAGATCGTTATAAAAACTATCAACTTGAGTTATCAAATCGGATGGTCAACCAGATGTCTGACAAGGGCTTTGATTCTTCTTCCGTTAAAGAACTTTTTAGATCAAAGAATTCTTTTATGGATAAAATAGACTCTCTTTTTGCAGAGTCCGGAAAATTTATCAACCGTACTAAAGGAGAGCTTGAGTTTGTTTTTAAATCTGATAATGAATCTCACCCTTATTCTCAGCTTTCGGCTGGTGAAAAACAGGTGCTTCTGATTCTTCTTACGGTATTTATGCAAGGAGGAAAAGAAGCTATCCTCATAATGGATGAACCCGAGATTTCTCTGCATATTGATTGGCAAAAAAGATTACTGGCTGACATAAAAGATCTGAATCCTAAATGTCAGGTGATTGTCTCTACTCATTCTCCCTCCATGATAATGGACGGCTGGCATAATGCAGTGATTAATATGGACGAAATCACTTCTCCGGCTTGATCATGGCATCCTCTCTGATCTCAGGCGCAAACTCTGACTACATCAATGCAGGAAATGTAATCAGAGGTGGCGGAAAAGTTCCTGAAATATATGTGTACGTTGAAGGATTAGATGATATATGCTTCTGGGACGAACTTCTTAAGCCATATTCTCAAGGACGAAAATTTATCATAACCCAACTTCGCAACGCCGATAATTCTATAGCTGAGGGTAAAGGGAATCTTATCAGAACAATCGGCTTGGATACTCTTGGCGTATGTAAATATATAGCAGTTGACGCGGATTATGATTGGCTGATTGATAACTACCGGACTTCCCAAGCCGGCTCTTCTGTCTCGGAAGACATCCGCAATAATCCTTTTATTCTCCATACGTATCTTTATTCTATTGAGAATTTCAAATGTCATCCCCGTTGTGTGGATTCGTTTGTGTCGAAAGCGACTTGTTGTGTAAACAATATTGATGCGCAAGCTATTTTCTCTAATATCTCTTATCGGAGTGCAAGATTGTTTCTTATTCACATTGCTTCTGCACATAATTGTGACGGAGTTTATACTCTGAAACAATTCCGGCAAGATATGAATAATTTAAATATCAAAGAGAATGGCAAATTAAGTGATGCCTCTCTGAAATATCTCAATTCAAGAGAAAAAGAGCTGGCTGAATACGAGTCTATAAACTCCGAACTTATAAATTTTTATAGAAACAAACTTTCTGATACCGGTTTTTCTCCCGAAGAATACCATCATTTTTTTCAAGGTCATATTGTAGCAAATACATTGACCAAAAAGCTTTTCACTCCCTTCATTCTGAGATTAAGAGTAAAAATGCTTAACGACCTCAGAACCAATCCTATTGAAAGTCAGGCACACGACAAGGTAAGTCAATATGAAAAAATAACGGGAATTTCAGCTGAAAACGATAATACGGAGATATCATCACGAATTGACCAATTGATATTCGATTGCACAGATATTCGTTTCGCCGAAAAAGGGTTCAAGATGATTGAAGAGCATCTCAAAAGACGCTTCGGATAATACACGCTCAGACTAACTACAACTTCTTCTTTTACATATCGAAACCTTATCAAAGCATTTTCCCTTCCGGGGGAAGATGCTTATCTTTTTATGTCTTAACTTTTTAGTTTAAAATATGAATACTCCACGAAATATCCCTTTCTCACCTCCTGATATGGGTGAGGAGGAAATTGCTCAGGTGGCGGAGGCGCTGCGTTCGGGCTGGATCACTACCGGTCCTAAGACAAAAGAGTTTGAGCACCTTATTTCTAAGTATTGCCAGACTGATGTGTATGACGAGGAGGGAAAGCAAATCCCTACTACCGTCTGCCTGAATTCAGCTACGGCTGCCATGGAACTTGCACTCCGTCTTCTCGGTATTGGAGAAGGGGATGAGGTGATTGTCCCGGCTTATACCTATACTGCCACTGCGAGCGCTGTCTGCCACGTCGGTGCGGCTCCGGTCATGATCGATTGCATGAAGGATTCTTTTGAAATGGATTATGACAAACTCTCGGATGCCATAAATGAGAAGACAAAGGCGGTGATTCCTGTGGATTTAGCCGGTATCGTGGCTGATTATGATAAAATCCTGGAGGTGGTTGAATCAAAGAGACATCTTTTCTCTCCTTCCAATGATATTCAGAAAGCTTTCGGAAGATGTATTGTGATTGCTGATGCGGCGCATGCTTTCGGAGCTATGTGGCATGGCAGAATGTGTGGAGAAATTGCTGACTTCACTTCTTTCTCTTTCCATGCTGTAAAGAATCTTACTACTGCCGAAGGGGGAGCGTTGACATGGATTCAGCATCAGGGCGTCAATAATGAGATGGTCTACAAACAGCTTCAGCTCCTTTCCCTGCACGGTCAGAATAAGGATGCTCTTGCTAAGACCAAACTTGGCGGCTGGGAGTATGATATTATCGGCACATGGTATAAATGCAACATGACTGATATTATGGCAGGCATCGGAATTGCCCAGCTGAAAAAATATCCTCAGATGCTGCAGCGCAGAAAGCAGATCATCGAAAAATATAATGTGGCTTTTGAAACGCTGCCTGTCAAGGTGCTCCCTCATTATGGCAATGACCATTCTTCAAGCGGACATCTGTATCTGGTGCGTGTCGATGGAATTTCTACTGAACAGCGCAACGACATAATAATAAAGATGGCAGAACGGGGAATCGCAACCAACGTTCATTATAAGCCTCTCCCCATGATGACTGCCTACAAGAAGTTAGGATTTGACATCAAGAATTATCCAAATGCCTTCGAGCAATTCCATAATGAGATTACTCTGCCACTTCATACCCGTCTCTCAGACGAGGATGTAGAATATATTATTTCCAATTTCACTGAGATTATTAATTCGCTTTGAAACGTTTGTTTGACATCTTTGCAAGCGGACTGGGTCTTATATGCCTCAGTCCGCTTTTTGCCATTCTTGCCATCTGGATTAAGCTTGATTCAAAAGGGCCTGTGTTCTACCGTCAGGTCAGAGTCGGTAAAAACGGTAAAGACTTCAGGATTTTCAAATTCCGCTCAATGCGTCCCGATTCTGATAAAGGACGACTGATTACGGTGGGAGGTCATGACCCGAGAATCACCCGTTCAGGCTATTTCATCCGGAAATATAAGCTTGATGAGTTTCCCCAACTAATCAATGTCTTCAAAGGAGATATGAGTCTGGTGGGTCCGCGTCCGGAAGTCAGAAGGTATGTCGACCTTTATTCGCCTGAACAGATGAAAGTGCTGTCAGTGCGTCCCGGAATAACTTCTCTTGCCTCAATAAGGTATAGGAACGAGAACGATATTCTGGCAGCTGCGGATGATCCTGACAAGTGCTATATAGAAAAAGTTATGCCCGACAAACTGAAGATTGATCTGGAATATGTAGAAAAGGCTTCTCTTCCTTACGATGTCAAACTTATTTTTCAGACTTTCAGGGAAATCATAACAAAATAAAATCACCTCTGCCCTTCCCTCCTCTCTTCGCTAATTCTCGCTTTCTTTCAAATTTCTTTATGAGATCTCTTAAAACACTCGTCAACTGGTATTTCTCCCGTTCGGCTCTCCCTTACTGGACTATACTTATTCTTGACTGCCTCTTTGTCGTGTTTGCCGGATTGCTGGCTTTCACTGTCCATCATGGCTCCGAACGGACTCTCGAAGTGCTCGGCACTCTGATGCTTACCTTGCTTATTTTCCTTCTCTGCTTCATCGTGGCTTTCCGGATTTTCCACACCTACGACGGAGTCATAAGGTATTCTTCATTTTCCGATCTCCTGCGTATCAGTTCGGCTGTGGTCGTGGCTACGGTACTGATTGCCGTTCTGATGTTTTGCCTCGGTCCGCACAGTTGGATTGCCTCTTTCAGTTATGCCGACCTTATCCTCATGGCGCTATTCGTCGCTTCATTCATGTGGACTATCCGAATCTGGGTGAAGACAATCTACGAACAGACGTCCAAACGCTCTGACACCAACAAGGCTTACATATTCGGCATAAAGACCGGCGGGGTGGCTCTTGCCAAGAATATACGTTCGGCTGCCGATTCCCCTTATTCTCTCGCCGGCTTTGTCAGCTCTGACCCTGACATGGAGCATAGGATGCTTATGGGAGTCAAGGTATATCCTTTTTCCGATAAACTGCCGGAAATCATGCGCCGCAATAAGGTGCATTTCCTCATAGTCTCTCCGCTCCTTATGGATGAGCTCCGCGAGCATGAAGACACTGTGAATAATCTCATCGAAAATGGTATCCGAATCCTGGTGATGCCGCAGGCTCGTGAGTGGGATGGGAAATCTGACCTGCGTATCGCTGACCTTCATCCGGTCAACGTCGAAGATCTCCTTCCGCGTGAGAAAATTGAAGTCGACATGAAGGCTGCCGCCGACCTGCTTCAGGGACATGTCGTAATGATTACGGGGGCTGCCGGTTCAATCGGGTCTGAGATGGTGCGTCAGATTGCATCTTATTCTCCGTCGCGTCTTGTCCTTGTTGACCAGGCTGAAACCCCGATGCACGATATCCGGCTTATGATGAAGAACCGCTGGCAGGATATTGAGGCAGAAACTATCGTAGCCGATATTGCTGACCGCAAGGTGATGGAGCGTATTTTCAAGGATTACCGTCCTGAATACGTTTTCCATGCCGCTGCTTATAAGCATGTGCCTATGATGGAGGATAATCCCTACGAGGCAGTGGTAAATAACGTCGACGGCACACGTGTCATTGCTGACCTCGCCGTGAAGTATGGCACAAAGAAGTTTGTTATGGTTTCCACGGATAAGGCGGTCAATCCTACAAACGTGATGGGGTGTTCCAAACGAATCTGTGAGATATATGTGCAGAGTCTCGATAAGGCTATAAAAGAGGGAAAGGTGAAGGGAATCACTCAGTTCGTAACTACGCGCTTCGGAAATGTGCTCGGCTCGAACGGCTCTGTAATTCCGATTTTTCAGGAACAGATACGCAAGGGAGGACCAATCACTGTGACTCATCCTGACATTATCCGCTTCTTCATGCTTATTCCGGAAGCCTGCAAGCTCGTCATTGAGGCTGGCACGATGGGAAAGGGAGGCGAGATATATGTCTTCGATATGGGAAATCCCGTAAAGATTGCCGATCTTGCCAAGAGAATGATTAAGCTCAGTGGCGCCAAGGGGATTGAAATAAAGTTTACAGGGCTGCGTGACGGAGAAAAACTTTATGAGGAGGTGCTGAACGATGAAGAGATCACCCTTCCCACTTTCCATCCTAAAATCAAGGTGGCGAAAGTGCGTGAATACGAATTTGATGTTGTTGCCTCTGAGATTGATTCCCTTGTAAAGGAGGCTTCCTCTGACGACGACATGCAAATTGTCGCGGCAATGAAGAAAATTGTACCGGAATTTAAAAGTCAGCATTCAAAGTATCAGGTGCTCGACGAGAAGTGATAATCCATAATGTCTGATATTTTATAAAGAAACGTATTTGATCATGGTAAAGATTTTCATTATATTCCTGATTGCTATCTTCGCTCTCGCTCTCCTTGCTGCTGCCGCTTTCTCTGCTCGCAATCGTGACCGTCTCAATGAAATTGATCGTCAGTATTACGATGAGGACGGAAACCACCTCTATTACGATCGCAGTATTATCGAAAAAGAGGATTTCAGGCGTAATAATCCGGAGGAAGAAAAAAATATCCGCACTCTCCGCCGTCTCTTCCGTAAAGAGAAGAAATAACTCCCTTTTCCGGCTGAAGAAGCTGACTCCCACATAATCCTGACTACCCTCCCCTACGGGCATAATCTCATAAACCTGAGTATAAAACCGGACTCGGGTATAATCCCAATAACTCGGACGTAAATTTCATTTGCGTCCGAGTTTTTTTATTTATCTCACTCCACATGCCTCATACCTGACACCTCTGACAACATTGACATATAAATCAATTTTTATCTCTTTTTTCACAATATTCTCAGCATCTGCATTGTTATAATATAAAAGAATCATCAATGGAGATTAAAGGCATTTACCCCCCGAATCTTTATGCTATAAAATATTCAGGTGATAAGCTGAATATCTACCGGCTTACTCTTAGGAATCTCACTGATACTGATTACCTGGAAAAATTCTTTAGTGACTTCAATACCCAGATTAGTGACTTTCTCATAGATGAATTAGGATATGGCAGAGATGAAATTGAAGAGTATATTATTGAGACTAATGACCAGATAATTGATATCAGAGATGACTTAGAGAAGATTTGTAAGGATATTGCAGCTGAAAGGACACCTAATTTTGGCTCATACTTCAAACCTCATTCCAAAATAGATTTTGGGAATCCGGTTTATGGTGGTGGTGTCAGTAAAGAATATGGAATAGAGTATCTTCCTGTCAAATGCTATGGTACAAACCGTCCTCCGTTAGTCAGGATATATGCTATTGAGCTTGCTCTTGATTGTTACCTTATCATATATGGGGCAATCAAGATACAAAAATCAACTGAAAAATCTCCTGCTTTTGATAGAAGGGGTAACCCTACTACTATAGAAGAAGAAATTAAAAAATATGTGCATAAGGTTTGTAAATTCCTTAAGGATAACTCAATTATTGACAAACAGACCTTATTGGATTATATGAAAGAAGATGATGAATAATTTCACTGATAAAAATAGCCATACTGACTCATTATCTTATGATGAGAGAAGAGTAGCTGCCATCAATATTGACCGCTTGATGAGCATAGCTCTACCTGAGAATAATGAGGAAATGGATATTGAGAGGGATTTAAAGGATAATGGAGAGCTTTACAAAACCTCCATGAGAATTGCTATGAAAGTGAAGCGTGCTTTACGCTTAGCAGGATGGTCGCAAGCATCTCTCGCAAAAAAAATGAATATGGATCCGGCAGTTTTAAGTAAATGTCTGAATGGCAAAGCAAATTTAGAACTTAAGACCATCATTAGGTTTGAGAATGTTTTAGGGATTAATATCATTGACAGAACTGTGTCAAAGCCATTGAAAAATAAAGTGGTTTTAATGCCTATGTATGCCAGTAGAAGAAATTTTGAAATTCCTTCCAACTTCAAGGATAATAATCTGAAAATTCAATCGGCTTATAATAAAACGATTTCTCCCAATATCAATTTTTCTTCAATTAAGGATTGAAATGATTGGTAAAGTCTGGAGAAACTAATCAATTGCAAGTATGAACTCATCTGCTGAATATAGAATAATTGATATCGGTATTAGTCAATTCGCTACTTTCGAATCAGGTTTTGACCCCAAGAATATAGACTTTAGGCTTGATACCAACTTTTCTTATGGGGTAGATCCCGATAAGAATATTCTAATTTGTCTAATGGCTGCAACTTTCTTTCAAGAGGGAAACAGTATAATCAAAATTGAGAGTCAGGTTACTTTTGAATTTAATAAGTCATTCTTTTATAATTTTATTGATAAGAATATCTTTTTCATGCCTGAAAGTCATGTGAAAACTTTGACAAATATTCTTTATAATTCCACCCGAGGTATGTTGGCTGCGAAACTTGAAAAATCTCCTATGCAGGGGGTGATTCTTCCAATTGCAGATATGGATGAAATTGTGGTATCGCCTTTAAAGATATTACTCTCTTCTGATAGTTAGCCTTCACCTATGAATTAGGCCTATTCTTATCCTCTCCCATGTTAATCCGAGTCTTATAAGGAGTTCTGCTCCTTGAGTTTTGGGCATAAAATGACGGCGCCGCTCCCTGTCGAAGGAGCGGCGTTGTTGTGTTTGTTGAGTTATGCTTTTATCTTTGTCAGCATCAGTTTGGTGTCTGCCTTTGCAGCTACACTGTGAGGGACATTTTCGCCCATCAGCAGAAATTCTCCTGCCTTGAGCGTGTGGGGTTTATCAAGTATGGTAAATTCCACTTCTCCTTCCAGCACGGTGACCATAACTTCTGCCGGTGCCTGGTGGGTGTCAAGTTTCTGACCAGCCTTGAAGGCTACCAAGGCAACCCCGCCGTTAGCATTGTTGAAAATATTCTTTACATGAACACGGTCTTCCCCGCTTTCAATCTGATCGGAAAGGATATGCACCTCTCCGAATTTGTAATCTGTATCCAACATAATTCAATGTGTTTTTAATAGTATTTCATTGAGACTTCACGTCTCTTTGTCATAATAACGTCCTCCCTCTGCGGGGAGTTCAATCATACTCTGAAACGAATGCTTTTGATATTCTTAATCTTGTAGGCAAGAATCAGACGGTAGACGCCAAACGTAATCAGCGACAGACCTAACCATAACCATGCCGTAACGCCGCTCACGATAGGATTGCAGAGGAAAATGACTGCACACGCCATTGTCGCTACAAGCAGAATTATCATCAGAGCCAGAGAGAAGGGGGATGATGATGCCATAGAGCACGCTTCTACAACAGCGTTTATTGCCACAACCAATATCCAGATAGCTATGATATAGATAAAGGTAGCTGTGAGTGCATTTTCAGGCAATGAAAAGAGCCATATCGCTGCGACAATGTCAAGAATACCAATGACCAGACTCCAGCCCCAGGATGCCCCGACGCGTGACATAAACCATGAAGAGACAAACTGAGATACGCCGGCAAAGAGGAGGATTGCCGCGAATGCATAAGCAAACACCGGAATTGATTCGCTTGGATCCAGGAGGGTCCATATTCCGAGTCCGATACTTATGATGCCCGTCAGCAACGGGAGTCGCCAGAAACGAGTCAATTTTGAAGGTTGTTGTGTGATATCCATAATATAATTTATTTAAATTTTCGAAGTTAAAGTCACCAGGCTCAAGGCGCGAGGCTTCAGGTTCTCACAGCACTCTCAGCTCCACAGAACTCTCAGTTCTCAGTTATATCTCGAGCCTACAGCCTAATGCCTACAGCCTAATGCCTGATGTATAATTATAACAACCCGAAATGTTAAAAGTTTGTATAGAATAAGAATCGCCTTAAAACTAACAAATTACACATCCAACATAAAGAATCTTTTAAAAATTTTAATAATTATTGTCACATTTTTTAACCTTCTGTGTCATCTATATGTGAGGACCTCTTCTCTTTCTCCTCCTTACAGCAGATACCATTTATTCCAACTCTCGTGTGCTCAAGTTGAATGAACGCTATAAACCTTAAGTTGAGCCTGCGAAATTTTAATTATTTATTATATGCGTTTCTTACTGACTTCATTTGCAATCGTTTCAGCTTTAGCTTCCTGGGCGCAGTCCGAAACTACGGATTCTACCAAAACCACTGACCTTAAGGAAGTGGTGGTCGAAGGTGAGCTGCAGGAAACTTCTGCCCGGAAGACGACTTTCTACCCTACTTCCCGACAGAAGAGAGCTTCCCAAACCGGCACAGATCTCCTTGACCATATCGGAATACCTCAGCTAAACATCACTCCTACCGGCTCCGTAGAGACAAACTCCGGAAGACCTGTCGCTATATTCATCGACTATCTGCCCGCCTCTCAAGATGACCTGAAAGCAATGCGAATGGCAGACGTAAGGAGTGTCGATTATTATGAATTCCCTTCTGACCCCCGCTTTCAGGGAAATATGTATGTAGTCAACTATACGATGGTGAAATATGAATATGGCGGATATGTGAAAGGATTCGGGTATACAAATTTTCTGACCGGTCCGATAGGTCAGCTTCTGGCAAATGCAAGGCTCCAGTATAAGAAGATGACCTACGACATCATGGGATCCGGGTTTGCCCGTAACTCATCTCATGAGGGCTCGGAATTATTAGAAAAATACCGTTTCCCGGATAAGGACGGGAATATGCTGGCTTTTGACCGGCTATCAAATACTCTCTCTTCCGACCAAAAGAACCGTCGATATTTTGCTGCTTTCAAGGCAAATTATAATTCCGAAAAGATTCAGGCTTCTTCGCAAATCAATGCGAGCCTCAACAATATGCCTGTGTCTGATAAGTCAGGAAGTGTCACATATTTCCCGGCTGATTTCCCCTCATCTTCCTATTCATCCACTCTGAACGAAACATCAAAGTTCATTTCTTTCTATGGGTATTATTTCTTCTCCCTTCCGAAGAAAAATTCTCTGACGTTCACTCCCGCTTACACTTTCTCCCACACTGACCGGAATACTTCTTATCTGGAGAATGGTTTTTCTCCCATATTCAATAATGCTTCCGACAATACCAACCAATTGTCGGGAAGCCTTCGCTTCAATCATGATTTCGGCAAAGGAGGCGAACTTCTCGCATCATTGAAAAGCTACTATGACTATAACCGGACTCTCTACACCGGCTCTTCCAACAGTCTTGACCGCTCCAAATCATTTGAGACTAACGCCGGAGTAACATATTCAGTTCCATTCGGCAATTTCTATGGCACTGCCGGAGTCGGATGGATATGGAGACACCTCAATTTTAACGACAGCAAGGAAATTTCCTCATCCCCATGGTTTGATTTCTCTCTGCAATACGGATTCAGGAAAAAACATTCTATTGCCGCTGAATTTCATTACAGCACGTGGGCTCCCTCTTCCAATTTTAAAAGTGACGACGTGATTAAGTCCACACCCCTTCTGAGCTATGTGGGCAATCCTAATCTTATTCCT
The DNA here is from genome assembly GCA_029062985.1 of Muribaculaceae bacterium. GTDB lineage: Bacteria > Bacteroidota > Bacteroidia > Bacteroidales > Muribaculaceae > Lepagella. The sequence continues at coordinate 3,437 of JAIDPA010000025.1, read as the reverse complement.
TTTAAAAGCTATGATATTAATCTGCGCTATACATGGCTCCCCAATAAAAATTACAGCTTTAGTGCGTTTGCCTATGCCTGGATAGTGGGCGACAGATATGTCTACGATTACGAACCTACTCCTGACGGCATCTTGCGTACTATAAAACAGCCTATGGGGGGATATGTCCAGAGTCAGTACGGCATCAACGGAACAATGCGTTTCCTCAACCGTTCGCTGGTGGTCTATGCCAGAATAGCACACTTGCTCAATCATAACGGACGCCCTTACAATGTGAACCATTCCTATGTCAACTGGAATGTCCGTGTCAGATATTATTTAAAAGACTGGAATTTCGCAGTCTCTTACGTCGCTCCGTCGGGTAGTCCTGACGGATGTATGGTCGGTATCTGGGATGAAAGTAAAAGCTACTGGTATATTTCAGCCGGATGGGCAAATGACCACTGGAATCTAAAGATGACCTGTTTCAATCTTCACCGCTGGAACTGGCGCTCCAATCTCCACGTAATGAACAGCCCGTATTATTCCACCCGCCAGCAATATTACGGCACCTCGGACCATGCTCTGATTAAGCTTACTGCCACATATACATTCGGGTTCGGAAAGAAAGTTAAGCATAACGGTGAACTCAGTGTCTCCGGCGAGGCTGCTTCAGGCATCCTCAATAAATGATAAAAACCGACTTCAACAAAACGAAATACAAACATATAAAAACCTCCGGCATTATTATTCGATGCCGGAGGTTTTTCCGTATATGGAATTCAGTTTACTTTCTACCTATCAGGCGAGGTATTTATCCACAAAGAATTGCAAACCTCCCTTATAGCCGTTGCCCATAGCCTCAAATTTCCATTCGCCGTTGCGTTTGTAAAGGCGTCCGAATTCTACGGCTGTCTCCACCGAGAAATCTTCATCAAGATCATATTTGGCTATCTCTTCATTCGTCACGGCATTATATATGCGGATATAAGAGTTATGCACCTGTCCGAAGTTCTGACGACGTTGCTCAGCTTCATGAATAGTCACCGTGAAGACAATCTCCTGGATACGCGGATCCACTTTTGAGAGGTCGACTGTGATTGTCTCATCGTCTCCTCCGTCGCTGTTTCCGCCTGAACGGTCATCTCCTGAAGATTCAACTGCCTTATCGGGAGAAATCTGATTGTTATAAAACACGAAGAATTCATCAAGGGGGAGTTTCTTATTTTCTCCGAGCATGAATGCAGAAGCGTCCAGGTCAAAATCGTAGCCTGTGCTTGTGTTAGGATCCCAGCCAAGACCGACTCCTACTTTCTGGAGTCCGATCTCTATGCGCTGACCTTTTTGTAGATTAATTGCCATAGCGGTAATATTTTATTTAATGAAGTTTCGCGAGCTCAACTTAAGACATTTATAAGTTTTCTCTCGATGGTAAAATTAGTAATTTTATCCCGTCTGCTCAATTTTTTGCAACATTTTTATTTATTTCCAACTATTCTTACAAATCATTCCGCAATATTTCAGGAAAGATAGCCACAACCACCCAATCCCCAAAAACATGGATAAAATATAGCCGGAGGATATTACGTTGTAAATTCATAATTTGTTGTGAAGTGATGACTGATAGAATCAAGTTCATAAATTATCTGGTAGTTATTATCTGTGCCATACTCCTGTCATCAGGTCCGGTATGTATGGTGTATCTGATCACTGAAAAGCCGCTCGGCTTTCTCCCCTTATGGCTTATCATTCCCCTCTCGGCGATAACATTAGGAGGAATAATGATAACGGATAAAATCCTTGTGGCACGCTTTTTGGAAAAAGACCGCTACCTTCCGTTTTTCCTTTGGGTATTCCTTCTTTCGTTCGTGATTGAATACAGTGCGATTTTAATTGAATATGCTTTCAGACACTTCAACGGCATTATCCAAAGGACCAACCATCCTTTTTCTCCCCCGGTATGGCTCTTCAGCCTGATAGCCGGAGCGATGCTTGTGATTCTTCTGGCAGGTGTGTCCCTATGGAAATTATATTCTAAAAGATGCCGGCAGGAGCAATGCGAAAAGGAATACTCCTCAATGCTGCGTGAACAGACCGACGCCTTTCGCCGCAGAATAAACATGCCTGCCATAAAGAGCCGTCTCGCCGAAATTATCCCTATGGTCAGGGTCAATCCTGAAAATGCCAATTTATTAATCAGGCAATTATCAGATTATCTCCGCTCACGTCTCTACGAAACAAGAACCATGCTTAAGGAATTTCCTTTGAGAAATATTCCGGAAGCAACCGTTCTTCCCGATTCCTCTGTAGTTGCAGCTTTTATCAGCAGCCGTTCCTACAGACTGCGCCGCCATATAGCACTCCTCGCCTTATATGCTTTCATATCTCTGGGGCTGCTTTTTGATTATCCTGATGTCATTAGCCTCGACTCAGTTAATGTGATATGGGCAATCTCATTCTTTATCTTCCTTGCTGTCTTCACTTACCTGAATGTGTACGTATTGTTTCCTTTATTTTTCCGAAAAAAACGACAACGTCTCTACGCCTGTCTCCTTCTGGCTGTGCCGTTAGTCATCATCATTGTTTTCTCTTTGATCTCGATATCGGAAAACGGAGATTACAATCCTTACGGAATAAAAGTTCCGACCTTTGTCATTCCTCTCGGCATCGCAGGCACGATGCTCTCATTCCTTTATATCATGGCTGGAACGGCTACCCTATCAATGATTAAGGATTATATACTCGGCAAATGGCGTCTGAGCCGGCTCCAGGCAGAGACACGCAGAATTGAATTTGAAACTCTCCAGAATCAGGTGAATCCTCATTTCCTTTTCAATGTGCTCAATAATGCCGGAATCCTTAGTTATGATGACCCGGAAGAATCGGTCAGGACCCTCCGGGGGATGGAATATTTTTTGGAATATATGCTTGATGACGTCTCCAGAACTGAGACATCTGTCGGCAAAGAAATAGAATTTCTGAGCAACTATCTTATCATGGAAAAATCATCCGGTAAAAATCTTGAGGTGTCAATTGATTGCCCGCATAATCTCTATCCATTGAGGATTCCCACTCTTCTTCTCATCCCCCTTGTGGAGAATGCTGTCAAACATTCTGCCGATGTAGCCGGAATTTGTTTCATTTCCATATCATTTTCAGAAGAAGACGGCTCTCTTTTTTTCAATTGCTCCAACTCCTCTCTTCCTCCTTCATATAATCCGGGACTCCCGAAAGATGAGTCAGACGAACGGGTTGGTGGCATCGGGCTCTACAACATACGCCGGCGGCTGAAATTGTTATTCGGACCGGAAGCTTCCTTGAAAACGGAGTTTAATTCCACTATTTTCACAGCCAAGCTTAAAATACCGCTCAATTTCTCCTGAATTCCGAACTCCCGCATTCATCTTGCCATTATTAATTAGCGGTGGTCCTGCCTTAGGCTACACCATAACGTATGC
>JAIDPA010000249.1 GCA_029062985.1 Muribaculaceae bacterium | reverse complement strand
TGAATTTGACAAATACAATATAACGAGACAATCCAATAGATATTGTCAGAAGGTAAATTTTTTGGAAATTTCGGTAGCCAATATGTTGTGATTTGTTTTCACCGGGACGGACTCTACGCTCTAATTTATTTCTGTACCATCTACTAAGGAAGCCTTGCTTACTCGTAATTGAAAACGTGCGGAGCAGGGCTATTCTTTTGACTTTCAACTGAAAAATCTCCAGACACAAATAGTATTTTTTCGGTCTGATGTCGGTCCTTAATCGACACTTCAGGACATTAAAAAAACCGCAGATCTAATTGATAGACTGCGGTTTGACTTCTTTTGTCCGAAGAAGTTCGGTAGTACATAGTGGAGGTAGAGGGGTTCGAACCCTCGTCCAATCACGGACCCAATAAGCTTTCTACATGCTTAGTCATCCAATTGATTTTCGAGAAGAAACAGGTTGGTGACGACCAATTTCTCCCTTATCCTCTAAATTTCAAATTTGAGTCAAGGCTCCTCAAATTCAATTTCCGAATTACTCTGCACCATCTTATCCAAACGTCTCGGAACGGGGCAATGGGATGATGTCTCGTTCACTTCACTTTGAAGCGAATAAAGCCAACTTACTATACTTCGGTTTAGGCAGCGAGAGCGTAATTGTTATTTTCGCCAATTATAGGTCGATGCGTTTGTGATTATAGAGCTTACACACCAAAGCTCTGCATGCTTACTTACCGTTTCTACGTGCTGTCAAATCCAGTTACCCCCAAATTTGTCAACACAAAGTAAGTTGTGTTATTTCGTACAAATTTATAAAAAATACTCCGACAAATAAAATATCGGAGCATTTTTTAACATTTATTATTATTTTTGACCTTTCTTTTGTTCTTTAGCCCACGTATCTTTCAGCCCTATTGTTTTATTGAAAACGAGTCTGTCATCATCAGAATCCGGGTCAACAGTATAATAGCCAAGTCGTGTAAACTGGAAATGATCACCCGGCTTAGCATTTTTTGCTGCCCAGGGTTCGAGTTTAACACCGTTTCTGACTTTGAGAGAATTTGGGTTCAGGAGATCACGGAAATCACCCTCCTCAGCTGATGGATTTTCAACTGCAAACAGACGATCATAATCTCTAACTTGAGCATCGACTGCATGAGGAACTGAAACCCAATGAAGAGTGCCTTTCACCTTTCTATCCGCTCCGGGAAGACCGCTCCGGGTGTCAGGGTCATAAGTGGCATATATTTCTTCAATCTCACCATCATCATTTTTCTTTACTCCCGTACATTTGATGATATACGCTCCTTTTAACCGAACCTCTTTATCAGGAGACAGACGGAAGAACTTCTTTGGAGGATTCTCCATAAAGTCTTCTTTTTCAATCCAAAGTTCTTTTGTGAAGGGCATTTCATGTTTACCCTCCTCAAGATTCTCGGGATTATTATCCATGAGGATGGTTTCTTCCTGACCGTCAGGATAATTGGTAATTATCAGCTTGACAGGATTTACAACCGCACTGATTCTTGTAGCAGTCTTATTGAGATCCTCACGAACTGAATGTTCAAGGAGCTCAATATGGTTCAGAGCCTCAAATCTTGTATAGCCTATACGGTTGACGAAATCCTTAATCGCAGTCGGAGTGTATCCACGTCTGCGAAGACCACAAATGGTTGGCATGCGGGGGTCGTCCCAGCCATTCACGAGATTTTCCTTTACAAGCTGGAGCAGCTTGCGCTTGCTCATTACGGTGTATGTAAGGTTCAGCCTATTGAATTCAATCTGTCGGGGAGCATAGTCATCAGTAGCCAATTCCTTTACAAAATATTCATAAAGGGGACGGTGGGGTACAAACTCGAGGGTACAGATTGAATGAGTGACGCCTTCAAAGTAATCGCTCTGACCATGGGCGAAGTCATACATAGGATAGACTTTCCACTGAGTGCCAGTGCGCCAATGGGGAGTCTTAATAATTCTGTACATGATTGGGTCGCGGAAGTGCATATTGCTGTTAGCCATATCTATTTTGGCTCTTAACACCATACTACCTTCCTCAAATTCACCCTTATTCATTCTGAGAAAGAGATCAAGATTTTCCTCAACAGGACGGTTACGGAACGGGGATTCGGTTCCGGGCAGTGTAGGCGTACCTTTCTGGGCAGCAATTTGCTCACTCGTCTGCTCATCGACGTATGCTTTACCTTCCTTGATGAGTTTAACTGCAAATTCAAAGAGCTGCGGGAAATAATCGCTGGCATAATAAAGACGGTCTCCCCAATCATAACCAAGCCAATGGATGTCTCGTTTGATTGCTTCGACATATTCCATGTCTTCCTTCTGAGGGTTGGTGTCGTCAAAGCGAAGATTACATGTGCCACCAAATTTCTCTGCCACACCGAAGTCCATTATAAAAGCTTTAGCGTGTCCGATGTGTAGATAACCGTTAGGTTCGGGAGGGAAACGAGTGCTTAGTCTTCCGCCGTTCTTTCCGGCAGCCAGGTCATCCTTAATTTCCTGTTCCACAAAATTAAGGCCACCTTCATTGAGGGTGCCCTCTTCCACGATTTCAGTCATATTTGTTAATTTATTTGTGTCCGCCTTCCATAGGGCGGGGAATAAGTATATAACCAGTTTAAAATGAGAAAACTCTAAATATTCACTAATCAGTTAATAATAAGAGTTGATATGTCAGGACTTCCTAAGTTCATGTAGACTCTTGCAAACTGCCGGATAAAGAGTAGGGTAGACTGTCGAGGAGCCTTATTATTTGAGAAGTCAGTCCTAAAAGAAGCAGTAGAATCGTTGGTCATAGGCGCAGACATTTTTAACATAACAAAATAAGAAGAAAGAAGGCTGACTGGCAACCTTTGGTAATATAACGTAGGGGTGACTGACTTTATTATTCTGATATAAAAAAATCCACTCAACAATATTAAGTTATTGCAGAGCGGATTTTATAGGGAGTCATTATTACAAACATCCTTTGAAAAGGGGAGAAGAAACACACTAATGCATTCGGGATTTAAGAACAATTAAAGAGTCAGGATAATATCTTTTTCCTGAGCAATCCTTCTTAAATTAAGAATAGCGTATCTCATTCTTCCAAGGGCAGTGTTGATACTTACTCCCGTAAGTTCAGCAATTTCCTTAAAGGATAAATTTTGATAGTATCTCATGTTTAGCACTTCTCTCTGTAGCGGAGGGAGTTCGTTTATGAGATATTTCACGTCCTCACGAATCTGATGATTAATGATTACATCTTCAATAGTCTCTTCACATAATTCCTTTCTATTGAAAAGATCAATATCATCAATATCTGTGCTTTGAATATTTTCAGATTTTTCCTGACGATAATAATCAATGATAAGATTATGTGCTATTCGAGAAATCCAAGCCGGGAATTTCCCGTTTTCCGTGTATCGGCCCTGCTTAATAGTCAGAATAGCCTTTACAAATGTTTCCTGAAAGATATCATTTGCTATATCTTCATTTTTTATAATGCGCAGAATATAGTTGAAGATACGCTCCTGATGACGTTTCAGCAAAATATCGAATGCATCATTGTTGCCTTTTGCGTAAGCTTGAACCAATTGTTCATCGGTCTTGCCCAGTTTCTTTGCCATTTCTTTCTTCTTTTTTCGTTATGTAAAAATGCTTCGATAGGCGATTTATTTATGAGTTAAACTTTTTCTAATACAAAGGTAGTCATAAATAAGGGCACTTGCAAATTTTAAACTTAATAAAAGAATTAAAAAATGTTAAGTAGACAATAACACAAGTTTCTTTGAGTTATATGTTAATTCGATTTAACAAGACGCAACGCGACCCACTCTTCATTTTCTTTTACTTCCTCAAGACAAAGACCATAATCGGAAGCTGCATTTTCTATCATGGGAATGTCAGATTTATAAAACCCGCTCAGTAGCATTATTCCATTCTTCTTCAGAACAGAGGCATATTTTTCTAAATCTTCCAAAATCACATTTCTGTTGATATTTGCCATGAAGATATCTACCGGTTTCAGATTGGATAATACATTTGCATCTCCGCAAATCATAGTTGCGGTGCAGCCGTTTAAACGCACGTTCTCAACTGCATTTTCGTATGCAAAAGGATCTATTTCAATTCCTGTCACATCTTTTGCTCCTTTCATGCAACAGAGGATTGCAAGGATACCTGTTCCTGTACCCATGTCTATGACACTCTTATCCTGAAGATCCAGGTTAAGGATATGGGTAATCATATTTGAAGTGGTAGAGTGGTGTCCTGTGCCGAATGCCATCTTCGGATCTACAATTATTTCAAATTCTGAAGTAGGCACATCATGATGAAAAGAGGAATGAACCACACATCTGTCTGCAATTATTATCGGCTGAAAATAATGTTTCTCCCATTCTTCGTTCCAGTTTTCTCCTTTCACAAATTCTGCCGTAATAGAAAATTCTGACTGTATCGGAAAATCCTCAAGAGCTGATGCTACCAAAGCTTCATCGTATAAATTATCCTTTATAAAAGCGGTCAAGCCGGTGGAGTCCGGGGTGAATGATTCGAATCCTATTTCTCCCAGATAATCAGCGAGAAGATCGGTAATGTCTTCGCTGCAAGGATTCGGGGTTATTCTTAATGAGATATAATCCTGCATAATAATTGTAATTTTAAGATTGATGGAGAAGAGAATCTATTATAAGATTTTGAGTCATACGGGTACAACTTAAGGATTATTGGTCAAGAGATAAAGTTTTAGAAATAATATTACCTTTTAATCATTAATCCAATACACTCAGTTGGAGGCTCCGAATGAATAATTAGTTACAAAATTAAAAAAATCGGAATTATTTTCAAAATAATTTGGTGAAGACTTAGCGTTACTCAATCAGAATAAACAACAAAGAGCTTTTATGCAACATAATTGGGTTCTGAATTGTTAATAAGATTAAAAAACACAGAATATTCCGGCTGCTTGACAAATCTTTAATGAGAATATATCCTTACGATTGACTGTAAAGAATATTCTTATGGCAGGGATATTCTTTATTAAGAATTTAATACTTACAGAAATATGGGACGCCCCTTTACATTTGACAGAGTAGTAAGAATAGTCATAACCCTTGTGATTATTGCGGGGGCGGTATGGCTTATCGGAATACTCAAAAACGTGTTATTGCCTTTTTGTCTTGCTTGTCTCCTTTCTTATATTATGGAGCCTCTCGTAGAATTCAACCAGCGTCTTCTACATTCCAAGAAGAGAGTATTTGCGGTTTTTCTGACAATCATAGACGTGACATTACTTATTGGCTTACTGATTTATTTCTTTATGCCCGTCGTAGTTGATGAAGTCAATCAAATGGAAGTAATTCTTAAGAATTATTCCGTGAGCAAAATCTCGATCCCATTCTTACCGGAAAATGTTACTGAACAGATAGAAAATCGGCTGAATATATCAAAAATCATTGCTACAATTGATAGCGGAAAGGGTCTTTCTCTACTTGACAGAGGAGAAACCCTCCTGACCAATACCGTTGATTTTCTCATGCACTCCCTGGAATGGCTTCTGACTTTTATTTACATTATCTTCATACTGATAGATTACAATAAACTTGGAGAAGGTTTTAAACTTTTATTGCCTGAGAAATATAAGGCAGCCATTCTCCAGATTGGTGAAGATGTCAAGAACAGTATGAACAAGTATTTTCGCAGTCAGATGGTAATTGCCGGGTGTGCGGCTGTTTTCTATTGCATTGGTTTCTCCATTGTAGGCTTACCTATGGCGATTGTAATGGGCGTAATAGTGGGAATCCTCTATATGATTCCTTATTTCCAATATATTACATTAATTCCTGTAGTGATTATATGCTTTATCTATTCTTTAGACGGAAGTATTGATTTCTGGCCGCTTCTGGGTAAATGTCTCCTCGTCTATGTAATCAGCCAGTGTATCTGCGACTATATCCTCACTCCGAAAATAATGGGTAAATCAATGGGTCTCAATCCGGCAATAATACTTTTATCGCTTTCCATTTGGGGCACATTGTTAGGAATAATCGGTATGATTATAGCTCTACCTCTCACAACGTTGCTGACAGCATACTATAAGAAGGTGATTATTGATCATAAACCGCTTTCAGCCCCAACTGAATTATAGGGCAATCGAATTTTCATAAGTAACCGAGAGCCGGAACAATCTATATTTTTGTTCCGGCTCTCAGTTATATACGAATTTTTAGCCTGTCGAAAATTAAGGCTGAATGATAAGCGTGAGAAACGTTATTCTCTGTTGATTTCAGAAGTAAATTCAAATTTAATTTTTGGAAAATCATTTCTTGCCATCTGAAGGACATAATTGGAGTCAGCGAGAAAGACGTCTCTTCCGTCCTTATCAGTAGCCATAAACTGATGTTTCCTCTTTTTGAATGCTTCTAAAGCTGCAGGGTCATCACTGTCAATCCAACATGCTTTGTAAAGCGAGATAGGCTCCCAACGGCATTGTGCTCCATATTCGTGCAGCAGACGATATTGGATAACTTCAAACTGAAGTTGTCCAACTGTACCGATTATCTTACGGCCGTTAAAGCTGTTCGTGAATAATTGAGCCACGCCTTCATCCATGAGCTGCTTTATGCCCTTATCCAATTGTTTTTGCTTCATAGGGTCGGCATTCTCAATATATTTGAACATTTCGGGGGAGAAAGAGGGGAGTCCTTTAAAATGAAGCAGCTCTCCCGATGTGAGGGTATCACCAATCTTGAAGTTACCGGTATCCGGGATGCCTACGATATCTCCGGGGAAAGCTTCATCGACAACGCTTTTCTTCTGCGCCATGAAAGCTGTAGGAGCTGCAAAACGCATCATTTTATCATGGCGGACATGTCTGTAATTGACATTTCTTTCAAACTTTCCAGAGCATATTTTCACGAAAGCTATACATGAACGATGGTTGGGATCCATGTTAGCGTGAATCTTGAATACAAATCCGGTGAAATTTTCTTCCTCCGGATTAACCGTTCTTTCCACCGCATCAATTGGTTTGGGTGCAGGAGCAATCTTTACAAAACAGTCGAGCAATTCCTTGACTCCAAATGTATTTAAAGCTGAACCGAAAAATACGGGAGCCACCTTCCCTTCCAGATAAGAATTAACATCGAATTCCGGATAGACCCCGTCAATAAGCTCGAGATCCTCACGAAGTTTTTCTGCATCCTGCTTTCCTATCAGCTGGTCGACGATGGGAGAGTTTACATCGTCAATCTCAACTCTTTCGCTGATTGTCTGTTTTGACGGAGTAAAAAGGTCAAGTCCCTGCTCATAAATATTATAGACCCCTTTGAATTTAGCTCCGATATTAATAGGCCATGAGAGGGGACGGACATTAATTTTCAGTTCCTGTTCCAGCTCATCTAATATATCAAACGGGTCGCGACCTTCACGGTCAAGCTTATTGACAAATATGATGACCGGAGTATTCCTCATCCGGCATACTTCCATCAGACGTCTTGTCTGAGTTTCCACACCTTTAGCGACGTCAACAACAATAATCACAGAATCAACTGCGGTTAAAGTCCTGAAAGTATCTTCCGCAAAATCCTGGTGTCCCGGAGTGTCAAGAATATTAATCTTATAATCGCCATAATTAAAACCCATGACAGAGGTTGCAACTGAAATTCCGCGTTGCTTTTCAATTTCCATCCAGTCGGAAGTGGCTGTCTTTTTAATTTTATTACTTTTTACCGCCCCCGCTACGTGGATGGCGCCTCCGAAAAGAAGGAGCTTCTCCGTAAGAGTTGTTTTTCCCGCATCAGGGTGAGAGATAATTGCAAACGTTCTGCGACGTTTAATTTCTTTGTTTAATTCTTCGCTCATTATATGGATTCAAAATGTCAAAACATTAAGAAAGGATGTCTTATTCGTCTTTGAACAATTCGTTGTTATAATCCAGCTTATAATAATGAGAAAGTAGAGCGAGAAATTTTGAGATTTGGGCAGCAGCCTGCTTAGTTTCTTCAGAAATTTCCTTTCCCTGCAGACGGAGCATCAGGATTCCGTAGAGGGCGTTAAAACATGTTTCTATTTCGCCTGCCATATTTTCACCCGCTTTAGCACGCAATTCCACAATTATAGGAAGTGTATGATAGAACTGTGCCGAATAGGAAGCAAATTTCGAATCAGACAACAAACGTCTGTGAAGATCATCAAGGGCAATAATTACATTTTTGTTGAGCTGGAGATGACCTTTTTCGGTCACACCCTCTCTGCGCATCATATCTATTAAGGATTCATACCATTCCCTCATTTCTTTCTTTTGAGAATCGGAAAGACCGGCATATTTTTCAATGATTGAATCCTGAATTTTGTCAATATCGAGTGCGTTAGCTCTTATAAGATCTTCAATCTGCCACATATATAGCAGATATTCAGCAATATTTTCTCTTTTTTTCTCTGAAGCTGTAATCATATCTTCAAATTGTTTTGCAAAATTAATCAATAATAATGAAGTTGTTTAAACTTTCGTCGGAAAAAGTTCTTTATTAAAGAATTTTTGAGATGATGTTTCAATTAAACAGCACAGTCGAGAGTAACAAATCAACGTTTTGCATCCTTGACCGTTTTAATTTCGTTATCCTTTTCAAGGGTGCTCTTCTTTACAGGAGTAACTGTGTCTATATCGAGTCCTTTTGGAGGTGCTATCTCCACTACCGTCGGAGTTACGGGGTCGCTGACGGGAGTGTCGATCACGTGATTGAATGAAAGCTGGAAGAATCCGAGAACGACAGCGCCCAAAATTAGCTGGGCTATCAAACCGAAGCTGAATTTATAACACTTCTGTTTAAATCCATGCACAAGCCTGACAATTGAAATAATTGTTATCACAAAGAACAGAAGCCATGCAATCCAAAAAGAAAAAAGATTACATCCGGTGCAGATATTTATTAATAAAGGCACCGTAAGAATCCATGAAATGGTAAAAATGGTATTGCAATGTGGAAATACAGGTTTTTTCATAGCGGATTTGTTTTAATATTTAAACAATTCACAATATAAGTAGGTTTGAATTATAAAAAAATATAGATA
>JAIDPA010000248.1 GCA_029062985.1 Muribaculaceae bacterium | reverse complement strand
ATAGGATATTTCGGAGCTTTTTCATTGCAGGGGGAGGGATGATAAAGTTATAGGTTGATGCCTGCGCCGGGCATGTCCGGCAGAAGGCTGGTTAGTCACGGGATTTATAGAACCGGGCAGGTTCATGATTTTTTCGGGGAGGTATTCTCCAGGGGAATTGTCCTCGGGCGGTTTTAAGTCGCCGGGGGGGCAGAACACACGCGGGGGGTGTGGCGCCTTAGATAAGGTTAGGATATGTCGGATCGTTTTCATCTGATGAGGTGTGAGTTGATGTTTGAGGTTAAAGAGGGGTAGGGGAGAGGTTGGTGAGATAACGGAATAGTCAGTTCCGTTATCCCTGTTTTTTATTCGCTGCCCCGCCGGGGGCGGTGTGGGCGCGGGAGGCGCTGGGGTCGCGGGATTCGCGGCACGAGCCGCGTCGGGGACGAGCTCCGCGCTGCCGCATTGTTACTCCGCGGGTTTGCGCTGCCGGTTTTACTCGGCGGGGGTTACAGTGCCGGTTTTACTCGGCGGGAGTTACGTTGGCTAAGCTTATTTTTCTGTTACGTTGCCTTGGTCGTCAAGATCGTATTCAGTTTTGTAGTAAGTCCAGGGTTTAACACGAACTTCAACAACAACTGTCTTTGACAATGTAAATGCCACTACATCATAGTAGACGCCACGGACAATACCATTGAGGGTTTCTGATTCAGTTCCGTTATTCGGACCGAAAACTTGTGTGCCTTTCTTGCCAAACTCAAAGTTAGCCTGATCAGTGTAAGCCTGCTGATTGAAGCAGAACTGGAGAGTAGTCTTATTTGTATAATTGTTTGTATCGCCGCTGAAAAGACGTTCCGGCACGTAAACTACACCCTGATAAGCCCATGTGTTGCCTACGTCACTCAGTTCATCACCTGCTACATTATCCGGGTTAACTGCTTTTCCTTGTTCCTCTGTTGAATAGGAGGGGCATGCATAGAATTTACCACCTGTTACAGCCTTTGAATTTGCAGGTGTAACATCGAAAGTAGAAAGGTGATCCATAGCGCTGATTTCAGTAGCATAGTTATGGATCTTGATTTTGTCGGAATCAGCCATCTTGAGGGTAGAGGTGTTGTTGTTGAGCATAGTGTAACGCACCTTTGCCACAGCATAAGTCAGATCAGCATAGACAGTCTTAGTCTCGCCTTTACCTATTGCGATATTACCACCGGAATATACATTTCCATAAGTCCAGTTACCGCTGCCATCTTTTGTAGAGGGTGTTGAACGCATTGCCAGATAGTTGCAGGTCATCGGGAGATAAGAGTCGGGCATCAGAGGCTCAGTCTCGGTAAGTACAGCTTGCTGAAGGTCAGATTCTGGCATATCTTTCCATGAAGTATGAATAGAATTGCCACATTTAAGTTTACCGGGATTGATATTAGCCAGAACATAGACATGATATGTGTCAGCTTTCAGTCTTACCGGAAGCTGCGTATAATTGTCAGTAGATAAAGAAGTGCTGGAGTATTCAAAAACTTCAGGCTTTCTCTTTGTCAGGTCAGTTTCTTTAGTGCTGTATGCCAACACTGTCATAGTGTTTATATCCACCTCAGTGGTACGTGTTACACCCCCTCTTGTGTTAGGGATATTGAGCACGATACCCTCGAATTCATCGTTGGTTGGAACATCGGGAGTGTCGGAATCGTTGCTGCAGGCAGCAAGCATCAGAGGTGCTGCCAGAGCGAGAAGAGATTTATATATTGTTGTTGATTTCATGATAGTTTTATTTGTTGGTCCGGTTTATGTTTCAGTAAATTTTTCAGACTTTGATGTTAGAGAGGATGATAATCGGTAACAACTTTGCTCCAAGGTTTGATTCTAACTTCGAAAGCCATACCCTGAGAAGTGATTTTGCCCATAACGTCGTAGAAGCAACCGCGAGTAAGGGTATTAGCTTCGCCCCCTGTATTCTTGGAATTGGGGAGATAGATTGTATAAGTCGGAGTAGTCGCTGTGTCTTTTCCTGCATCAAGAGAAGCTGAAAGTGAAAGCTGAGTCTTATTGTCATTTGCGCTTTCAAGATTCTCAGTGAGATAGAGGGTTCCCTGATAAGCAATCTTACCTGTTGTTGTAGCTTCTGTATCAGTAAGGTCAGCACCGAACTGATCGCCACCGGTCCATGCTGCGAAATCTGTCGGATATTCTACAGCTTGAGCATCAAGAGGAATATTGTCTGTAGAGCCAAGGCTTTCAGGAGTAGCTGTAAAGAGGGGAGTCACTGAGTTAGCCTTATTAAGCTTCAGGGAAGTTACCTCGAGTGACTGGATAGGATATGAGAATCCTGCAGAAGTTGTACCGGTAGGAGCGGTATTATCGAAGAAAATAGTATAGCGCACCTTTGAGCAAAGGATAGTAAGGTCAGCCTTAACATCGACCTGACCGCTTGTAATTACAATATCGCCTGCATAAGTGCCGGTTGAAGAATAAGATACTCCATCACCGGATACAGTGAGGGCAGTCTTATCAGCTGCCATAGGAAGTTCTGAGTTTGTGATCTGTGTTCCTGAAGTGAAAGATTCAGCGAGGAAAGCAGTCTCATTTGCCGGGTCAAGGAAATCGTCATAATAGTTATCCATATTTGCAAGCACATAGACATGATATGTGCCGGCAGCGATATTCATGCCTGTAACGACAGGCTGGTAGTCGTCCGGTGCTTGATTGATAGTCTCTATATTTGAGAAGGTAGCTCCGGTAGCTGAATCAGTTGTTCCGTCAGTAGTGGAATTGATAGCGAAAGCAGCTTCCTTAACGAATGTGCCGGAATCATTTTTCTTGAAGAAATATACCCATACTGAAGAAACAGTCTTTTCGTCATCGGTAAGGTTGGCAGTTCCTCTTGTGCTGATTTCAGGAGCTGAGAACGAGAGGTTAAGGCGTGCCATTCCTTCGGGGATTGGATCGGGATTAGGAGCGGGTTCGCTGTCGGAGGAGCAGCTTGTGAGGGCTGCGGGAAGCAGAGCTGCAGCTGCGAAGAGAGCAGATGCGCTGATGCGGGTCAGTAGGTTTTTCGTTTTCATGTATCTATAATGTTTTTTTAGTTATTATTTTTTCTTTATTTAGTTTAGGCTTTTTTAGGCTTTAGGCTTTAGGCATTAGGCTTTAGGGAGATTACCTTTTGCCTGCGCTTGGGGAAGTTGGGGACAACTTCCCTCCCCGGGCATTGCGGACGCTTGGGGAAGTTGGGGACAACTTCCCTCCCCGGGCTTCCTTGAGCCTTGAGCCTCGAGCCTTGCGGCTCGGTTCTTTTGATTAACAGAAAAAAGCTACTTTTAGTTTGGTAAAAGTAGATTTTTTCTTTTGCGTATGAATAGGGGCACAGCCCCTGACGGTAACGGCTTCGCGACTCGCGCTTTGCCTGCGCAAGGGGAAGTTGGGGACAACTTCCCTCCCCGGGCATTGCGGACGCTTGGGGAAGTTGGGACAACTTCCCTCCCCGGGCTTTTCACTTCCCTCCCCGGGCTTTTCACTTCCTTCCCCGGGGGTCAGAGATCCCAGGTGAATTTCTTGTAGTCCCAGGGGCGGACGCGCACCTTGAGGGTGATTTCTTTCTTGGTGGTGAAGACGAGCACATCGTAGATGACGCCTCTGACTACACCGTAATGCTCTGCTGCTCCGCCTGCAGAGCCCGGGTTCAGGGGGTCGTCGATTATCTCTTTGCCGCCAAACTCCAGGTGGGTGTTGTCGCTGTAGTTGCTGACGTCGGTAGTGCCGTCGGAAGCCTTGAAGTTGAATTTTATCTTCGTGGGGTTGGCGTGCGTATCGACAAAGAGGCGTTCCGGAACGTAAGCTGTGCCATGGAATGCCCATTGCTTGTCGGTATCGGAAAGGGCATCTTTTGCCTCATCGGGATCGCAGGAATAGTCATCCGGACCGTCGGTATCGTCGTAATCGGTATCAGAGCAGGGGTAGAACTTACCGCCATCGCCGACATTCAGGGCAGCTGCAGTGATGTTATCATCGCCGTGGAGGTGCTCCACGAGTCCGACACGGTTGGCAGTATGGGTGAACACCACGCGGTTGGCGTCAGCCATACGCAGGAAAGAAGCCTTGCCGTTCCAGACCGTATAATTCACCTTAGCCATAGCGAAGATGAGAGTGGCATACACCTGAGTTGACTGTGCCGCCTTAATCTCTACCTTGCCGGTTTTTTCCTCTCCGTTATACTTCCATGTGATGGCAGACGCGTGGCAGCTCATCGGAATTGCCGAGGCGGAATGAGTGGGAGCTACGGCAAGACTCAGAGCCTCAAGATCAGCAGGAGTTTTCAGAGTCGAGAGAGCAGCCTCAAGAGAGGCAGCGCTCTGAAAAGAGGTATTGCCATTGTCTTTATAAAGATTCTCCTTATCTACATTTGCAATGACAAAGATATCATACTTGCCGGCATCCATTTTGACAGGCACCTGAACATATTTCTCGGTAGGGAGAATAGTGTTGTTGAGTTCGGTTACGACTTTCACCACCGGATCGCCGCTCTCAGGGTAAGCCACGATAGCAAGGTTTGAAATCTTACCCTCGTCGCCCTCAATATTGATAAGCTCATTATCTCCGCGAGTGGCTTTTGCGCGCGGGTTGGCAATGTTGAGCACGATGCCCTGGAAATCCTTATCGATAGGCTTGGGCACGACCGGCTCGTCATCGGAGGAGCAAGCCGCGAGCATGACAGACGCGGCAAGCATGAGGAAAGCTCTGTATATGCTGAAGTATTTCATAAGCTTAAAGACGGTTAAGCGGTTAAGGTGTTAAGCGGTTAAACGGTTATTCCTTTGATTTAAGTTTCGCTTGCTCAACATAAGGTTTAGATACCCTGATGAGCGCCGTTGACGGATTTGACCCATTTCTTGACTCTGACGTTGAATTCAAAACCCTTGGCAGTGATTCTGCCGACGATGTCGTAGAAATTACCCTGCTGGAGATAAGGGGCGTTGGTGCCTGTGGTGTTGTCAGGAAGATTTATGATGTAATCCTGAGGCACACCGTCGAGTTCCACTTTCAGGTGAAGGCATGTCTTGGTGCCTTCTATTTCGTTATCGTGACTGTTGTTGGTCTTTCCAGCCTTGTTCTCGGGGAGGTAGACCATACCCTGATAAGCGATCTGACCGGTGGTAGGCACCGCTGTGCCGAGTGCTTTCAGTTTGTAGGCGCTTGTATTTTTTGTTTTATCAAGCCAGTCTGCCAGTTTGTCCTCTTCGGGATATATGGAAGCCACACATCCTTTGGTCTGGTCAGTCGGGTCATCTATGATATTCTTGCTGACTAAGGTCTGGTCAAGGGTGCCTTCGAATTTTTCAGGGAAGAGGGCAGCGTTCTGCATCGCATTATGGACGCCGATTACCTTATACTCAAACGAGTTGATAGGATAGGAGAAGCCTGCAGTCTGAGCGTTGCCGTCATCATCGGTAGG
This sequence comes from Muribaculaceae bacterium, assembly GCA_029062985.1. GTDB lineage: Bacteria > Bacteroidota > Bacteroidia > Bacteroidales > Muribaculaceae > Lepagella. The sequence continues at coordinate 991 of JAIDPA010000248.1, read as the reverse complement.
GGGAGTGTTATCGAAGAAGAAAGTGTAGCGCACCTTTGAGCAGAGATAAGTCAGAGTAGCGGTAATGGTGGCAGTTCCGCTTTCAACGTTGATAATGGAATTACTGATAGAGATGGAGCCTGAAATGTTGCTTAATGCAATATCTTTGTAGTGGGCAGCCATCGGGAGTTTTCCGCAGATGATACCTTCAGCATCGTTTTCATAAGCGTGTGCGGTATTGACGGTTGTGAAAGTATAGCTTAGGAGTTTTTCTTCAAGACCGGCTTTATCTGAAGCCGACCAATTGTTGACACTGGCTGGAGAGATATTTGAGGCAGCAATAAGTTCGCCGTTACTGTCTTTGGGCATATATCCGTTGATATTTGCGAGGACGTAGACCTTATACTTACCCTGAGGTATATTCAATCCGTTGATGATCTGAGTTTCTGTGGTTGTGATTGAAGCCGGTTTGGTGCAGGATGTATAATCGGCTGAGGTGGAACCGTCGATATCGAAAGCCTTCCAGAGAGAAGAGTTGCCGTTGTTATCAACTGAGAAGAAATAGACCCAGAGGTCGTCGACTTTATCTTCCTGAGCTTCAGTGTCGACGGGGGAATAGCCATCTTCGTCAGTAAATTCTCGGGCGTATGGATTAAAGTCATCGTCGGCGCGGGATTGGATTGAGGGGGCAGCGAATGAGAGGTTTATTGTAGCCATGCCTGGATTTGAGGGCACTTCTTTGATAGGATCAGGAGTGAAATCGTCGGAAGAGCAGCTGGAGAAGGCTACGGAGAACAGCGCCGCTGCAGCGAGGAAGGCTGCGGCACTGAAGCGGTGTATGCTGTCTTTCGTTTTCATGTTTCTATAATGGTGTTTAGTTATTATTTTTTCTTTGGTTTTTGCGGAGCTTCTCGGGGAGGGAATCTCGGGGAGGGAGGTTGTCCCCAACCTCCCCACGCGACGGGCGAGGGTCTGTCTCTTCTACACATATCCGAGCCCACCAGACAAGAGG
>JAIDPA010000247.1 GCA_029062985.1 Muribaculaceae bacterium | reverse complement strand
GGGGAATTCCGGGGAAGTTTTGCTTATTTGCCAAATTTATTTGGTTTGAGGAGGGAATTATTGGATTTTATTTTGTAATTTGGCACTTCATTGTCTTGCACAAATTACTTGCTAAAATTTATTAAGATTTAGCTTTTATGGGAGAGGTAAGTTTTATACCACAACAGGGGTTTTATAGGAATTTGCGAGCTTATCAGCTTGCTGAAATAATTTATGATATCACTTTTTATTTTACAGGTAGATTTTTCCGAAGTGGAGACCGGACTGTGGATCAGATGGTGCAGGCTGCTCGTAGCGGTAAACAGAATATTGCTGAGGGTAGCTCAGCAGGTTCTACTTCAAAGGAGACTGAGATAAAATTGACGAATGTGGCTAAGGCAAGTCTACAGGAACTTTTGATAGATTATGAGGATTATCTGAGAGTACGTGGATTAGAGAAGTGGGATAGGGAAAGTAAGAAGGTACTGCAGACCAGAAATTATTGTAAGACTCAGAAGGATTCTTCTGAGATAATCAAGAAGTTGCCGGAAAGATCGGATGAGACTATTGCTAATATTGCTATCACCTTGATTCATCAGGCAGACAAGCTGCTTTATGGTTTTATTGAGAAGCAAAAGCGTGATTTTCTTCGGAATGGTGGCATAAGGGAGCAGATGAGCAGGGCGAGAAGGGAATTCAGAGGGAAGTGATTTTTTGAGAACTGGGATTTTTGAGAACTGTGAGAATTGAGAGCACTGGGAGGTCAGGGAAAATTGAGAGCACTGTGATTATCAGATTTCTCAGATGTCACAGTGCTCTCAGTTCTCATAGTTCTCTAAAAACACAGATCTCTTAGTTCTCTTAGTACTCCTAATTCTCTCAGGGCTTAGAGGGCGAGGGGTGTGTAGGGGAGGTCGAAGGCTTCGGCTACCGCTTTGAAGGTCACCTTTCCGTCGACTACGTTTACGCCTTCTGCCAGCCCGGGGTCTTTACGGCACGCTTCCTGCCAGCCCATGTCGGCAAGACGCAGGGCGTATGGGAGGGTTGCGTTAGTCAGTGCTAATGTTGAGGTATAAGGCACTGCTCCCGGTATGTTGGCTACCGCATACTGTATCACTCCGTCAACTACAAATGTCGGCTCTGAATGAGTAGTAGGATGAGTGGTCTCAAAACATCCGCCTTGATCGACTGCCACGTCTACCATCACGGAACCCGGACGCATCAGCTTGACCATATCTTTAGTAACCAGGTGAGGAGCCTTAGCTCCCGGCACGAGTACAGATCCGATCACGAGGTCAGTCGTAGGAAGTTCGGTTTCAATGTTATGACGAGATGAATAGAGAGTCTTTACATTTTTAGGCATAACGTCGGCACAATGGCGGAGAGTGTTGAGGTTGACGTCAGTGATTGTTACGTCAGCACCAAGTCCGGCTGCCATAAGAGCTGCATTCCGACCTACCACACCGGCTCCGAGCACAAGCACCTTTGCCGGTTTCACTCCCGGAACTCCACCAAGAAGCACACCGCGTCCTCCCTGCGGTTTTTCAAGGAAACGGGCACCCTCCTGAATAGACATTCTTCCAGCCACCTCACTCATAGGAATCAAAAGCGGCAGACGATGATCGCGGTCAGTGACCGTCTCATAAGCGATGCATACAGCACCGCTCTTTATCATTGCTTCTGTAAGCTCAAGGTCGCTTGCAAAATGGAAATACGTGAATAATACTTGACCCTTGCGTACAAGAGGATATTCCGGAGCGATAGGTTCCTTCACCTTGATAATCATTTCTCCGCGTGCGTAGACATCTTCTATGGTTGGAAGGATAGTAGCGCCCGCTGCCTCATATTCGGCATCGCTGAAACCGCTGCCGTCGCCCGCTGTATGCTGCACGAACACTTCATGTCCGTGGGCTATAAGTTCTTTCACTCCTGCCGGGGTTGCACCAACGCGGTTCTCATTGTTCTTAATCTCTTTTGGAATACCAATTTTCATAAGTCGATTAGATTTAAGGATTTAAGAATAGTCAGGTTATAGAAAAGGGGCGTCATAAATTTGACGCCCCAAATATACGCATATTCTATGATTTATGTATAAAATTTAAATATGTTTTTCAACATATTTC
>JAIDPA010000246.1 GCA_029062985.1 Muribaculaceae bacterium | reverse complement strand
GTGCAGCCGATATGGTCGTAAACGCCGCGAGCCGTCTTTTCAGGGTCGATAAGGAGGCGGGTTTCTTTCGGAAGACTTGCCACGAACTCAAGCACACTGTCATAAGGCTTGACCTCGAATTTATATTTATCGAGGTGAGTTTTGACTTCCTCGCTGAGTTTCTCCTCATCAATGAAGAGCACCCGGCTGTTTTCATCAACATAAAGGTATGCCAGGAAAATGGGAGAGTAGGGGATATCGCCGGCGGTACGCAGATTTGTAGCCCATGCGATGTCGTCAAGAGCAGACAGAAGGACGGCGTTAGCAAGTTCGCCTTTCACCTCCTGCAACAGACGCTCCATTTTGCTATCGACTGTTTCGCCCACAATGTTTTCATCGTGTACGAACAGACGGTTCATAGGACGAGGAGGGCGGTCAGGATAAATATAGTCGAAGAGAGGGAAATCTGTATTCAGCTTGATATTATTATCATTTAGCTCCTGCTGCAGACGCTGTGCATAGGCAACAGAGAAAGTCATTCCGTCGATTCCGACAGTCTGACCGGCATTAGTGTTTTCAGTCACCCAGTCAATGAGATTCACCGCATCCGGACCATCCTCCTTCATCATGGAGAATCCGGTGCCTGCCAGCTGGTCGGTAGCCTGAATGAAGAAACGGGAATCGGTCCAGCAAAGAGCTTTGTCCTGAGTGACGACAGCAGTGCCGTTAGTGCCGTTTTCGCTCCAGAACCCGGTCAGCCACTCACGTCCTCGCCAGTGAGCAGGGGGAAGTTCAGACTGATGAGGGTCAGTGCCCGAAATGATACAAGTGTCAATGCCGTGTTCAGTCATGGCTTTACGCAGACGAGCGAGATATTCAAGGTTTTTCTTTTCCATACAAAAGTGAATTAAAGAGCCGTCATAAAAGAGGCATGAAAAATGATGGATTTATAGGCGTAAAGTTAGTCAAAATAATAAATATGTCAAAATTGGAGGGGTTTAAAAAATTATCATGTAAAAAAGAATTTGAAAATAGAGAAAAATGAGAGGGAGTAAATCCCTGAAATATAAAAGGATTAGAA
>JAIDPA010000245.1 GCA_029062985.1 Muribaculaceae bacterium | reverse complement strand
GGCGATGGCAGCGGGAGTATATCCTTATTTCCGCCCTATTTCCAGCGAACAGAACACTGAGGTGCTGATGAACGGTAAAAAAGTTCTCATGTTCGGATCAAACAGTTACATGGGTCTTACCAATCATCCCAAAGTGATTGAGGCAGCTGTAGAAGCTACCAAAAAATATGGTACCGGTATGGCAGGTTCGCCATTCCTTAATGGTACTCTTGACATCCATAAACAACTCGAGGCGCGTCTTGCAGACTATGTCGGCAAGGAAGACGCGATGCTGTTCAGTACCGGTTTCGGAGTGAACCTCGGTGTTGTGTCGTCAATGACAGGAAGGGAAGACTATATCATTCTTGACGAACAGGATCATGCTTCCATCATTGAGGGGAGACGCCTTTCAATGTCGAAATATCTGAAATATCGTCATAATGATATGGAGAGCCTTGAGGCACAGTTGAAGCGCTGTGACCCCGATAAGGTTAAGCTTATTGTAACTGACGGTGTGTTCTCTATGGAAGGCGATGTTGCTAATCTGCCCGAAATAGTTCGTCTTGCCAAACAGTATAATGCTGCCGTGATGGTTGACGAAGCTCATGGCATCGGAGTGTTCGGTAAAGGAGGACGTGGCACATGCGACCATTTCGGAGTGACAAAGGATGTTGACCTCATTATGGGCACATTCTCAAAGTCGTTTGCTTCACTGGGAGGTTTTATTGCGACAGATAAGGTGATAACGAATTTCCTACGCCATCATGCCCGTTCATATATATTTACTGCGAGTATCACTCCGGGTGCTACTGCTGCCGTAAATGCGGCTCTTGATATTATGATTAACGAACCGGAACGTCAGGAACACCTCTGGAAGATTACAAATTACGCTCTTGAGCAATTCCGTGAAATGGGATGTGAAATAGGACATACTTCTACTCCTATCATTCCGCTCTTCATTCGTGATGATTATAAGACTTTCCAGGTGACTCGTGATCTCCTTGATGAAGGTGTGTTTGTCAATCCTGTGGTCACACCGGCAGTAGCTCCCCAGGATACGCTCATCCGCTATTCTCTGATGGCTACCCATACCAAAGAGCAGGTTGAGAGGTCGATTGAGGCTATCCGTAAAGTCTTCAAAAAACACGAGATTATCCACTAAAACAATAAGTATAGATCCACAGAGGAAAGGTCGCTAATTCAAATGATTTAGCGACCTTTCCTTATAACACAGGGTGTAATATTTGTAATAATATGGCATGTTCTATCGAATTTATTGAGAGTATTTGTCAAATCCTTGCTCCGCTCGGGAGCGTCCGCAGCATGAAAATGATGGGGGATTATCTTATTTATCTAAATGAGAAATGCGTGATTACTGCATGCGATAATTTGGCTTACATAAAGAAACTTGACTGCCTGGATGAACTAATGAGTGATGCGGAATGCGGCAGACCTTATGATGGCGCCAAAGAAGCCTATATTCTCGACTTTTCTGATAAGAAAAAAGTATTGAAGGTGATTGGAACGCTCTGGGATGAGCTGCCTTTCCCGAAAGGGAAAAAGAAAAGCAAATCTTCAAAAACTGAAGTCTGAGGATGCAGAAAAAGAAAAAAAGCAAAAAGAGGAAGAGGAGATCCGAAGGAGAGAAGAGGAAAAAAAGAACAGGGAAACGGAGGAAATGCTTTTAAGCGCAGAGGAAAAAAACAAGCAGCTGGAAGAGGAGAAAAAGAAAAGACAA
>JAIDPA010000244.1 GCA_029062985.1 Muribaculaceae bacterium | reverse complement strand
AAAGAAACCAGATCTCCCTCGCTTTCTTCTGTCCCACACAACGGGCAAGATAAGATGAGCCGAATCCGGCATCAAAACTTCCCACCTTAGGACCGGTCTGTCCGAAACGAGCATTGTCAGAGGCAATGGATAAGTCGCATATTACGTTGAGGACGTTTCCTCCACCTATCGAATATCCGTTGACCATCGCTATGACAGGTTTTGGGAGCGAACGAATGGCATGATGAAGCTCAAGAACATTCAGACGCGGAACCCCGTCCGAATCTACATATCCTCCTCTCCCTTTAGCATTCTGGTCACCTCCTGAACAGAATGCCTTATCTCCCGCTCCGGTCAGAACTACGACTCTGATATCAGAGCGTTCCCTGCATATACTCATTGCGTCAAGCATTTCGCGGTTCGTCAGAGGACGGAATGCATTATAGACTTCAGGACGGTTGATTGTTATCTTAGCTATTCCCTCAAATTCCTCAAAGAGGATATCGGTATATTCTTTTATTGTTTTCCAGTTGAACATCGTATTCCTGTTTTTCAGTTTTTTATAGTTAATTATTTGATTTTTTCACGGAAATATCCCTTTAGAATTTCAGCACTGTATTCCGGAGGACATACCACCCTTAAAATACCTTTTCCTTGTCGTTTTAAGAAAGAAGGGAGAATGTCATCCAATTCTTTTTCCGTATGAACCTCTTCGTAATGCCAGCCGTAACCGGCGGATAGCTGTTCCAAGGGCAGACGGGGCGCGCTGCAGAAATATTCTTCCCTCTCTTCCAGCGAGGAAGTCGTAGAGATAAATCTGAAAATACCCCCTCCCCTATTATCCATTACTATCAATTTCATTGTCGGAGGAACGTCAGGCAAAGATAAGGCGCCCACGTCGTAAGCCATTGACATATCTCCTGTGATCAGCAGAGTCTCTTTCCCGTAAGCTATAGCTCCACCGATTGCGGTTGAAACTGATCCGTCAATCCCTGACACTCCCCGGTTGCAATAGCTTGCATGATTCTTATAATGCCCTAAAATCTGTGCGTATCTAACGGTGGTGCCATTAGACAGGAACAGATTTATCCTGTCAGAAACCGAATTAAATATATGACGGAAAGCCTTGAGCTCACTCCACCCTATATTATCCATATAGTTTCCTTTTACTTTACTTGCTTCCCTTCTCAGATTTTTCCATACCTCGCCATAATCTGAATGACATCCATCTCGACTTATTATTTTTTGGGTTGCCTTTGCAAGCTGAAATAGGAAACGTGAGGGGGCTGCCTCTATTCTTTTTGTCAGCGACATGAAACAGTCAACTGTGGTATGCTGATGCCCTATTGCCCAATGACAGATAGAATCTCTGTTTTCTCTAAGATACTCTTTCAGCATCCTTGACACTAAAGCTCCTCCAACCGATATGACTATTTCAGGAGCATATTTCTTGAGGTCCTTTCTATGATATGCGGTCAGAACTGCATCCACATCCGAGGAATCCTGACCGACGTGAAGGTTCGACAATGTTTCGCAGAAAGGAACAACATTTGGAAGACTGCAAAATTCTGTGGCAGCTCTGTTCAGACGCGCATCCGGAGGGAGAAAACCGGCAACAAACATCACCTTCCTACCTGCAATTTCTTCAGCAAGATTGTTGACAATCTCCTTATTGATAAAGCCCTCTGCCTGTAGCATCTCGATTTTACGTTGGCTTGGTAAAGGTGCTGACCTCTTTTTTCCAAGCTCACCGCCTAACGCAATATTGATATGCACGGGACCCGGGCGTCCGGAGGTGGACTCAATCATGGCGTCATTACAGATTCGGTTGACGTACCATCTCATCTCTTCATCCTCCTCCCCGTAAGATGGAATCTCATAACTTTTCTTTACGAAATTTGAAAGAGCTTCAAACTGACGCAAAGTCTGGGAGTCATCCTGATCTATCCATTGCCCGGGACGGTCAGCTGAGACCACTATCAATGGAACCGACTGATAGAAAGCTTCCGCCACTGCCGGTCCGTAATTAAGCAGAGCCGTGCCGGAGGTGCATATCAGCATAGTCGGACGCCTCCCCACTACGGAAAGACCGAGAGCCATAAAAGCTGCCGACCGCTCGTCGATTACAATGTGTTTCTTCAACTCCTCTCTTCCGGCGACAGCTATAAGAAGAGGAGCATTCCGTGTCCCCGGCGAACATACCACTTCCCTGACTCCATGCTCAATTAAACAATCCATCAAAATGGAGCAGAATATTTTGTCAGTATCCATGATAATTATTTAAAACATTTTGGCTTATATCCTCTTAAAAAGGCATCTGCATCCATTCTTTTTTTCCCGGCAGGCTGAAGAGATTTGATTTCAAGCAATGAATCGCCACATGCCACATACATACGGTTGCCCTCTACGACAACATCTCCACAGTTTAATTCTCCCTTCTCCTTTTTTATGGATAGAGCCGTCTCATAAATCTTTACATCAAACGGATGCTGATGATTCCTGATATCCGTAAGTGTTGACCAGGCTGCGGGATAAGGAGAAAGACCGCGCACAAGATTATGAATGGCTTCTGCCGGTTTTGACCAGATGATTCTGCAGGTTTCCTTAAAGATTTTAGGAGCGGGAGTGAATTCTCCTTCCGGCTGCGGTTGAGGCTTCACGTTCCCCTGTTCTATTTCCCTGACCGTATGCGATACCATATCGGCACCTAATTTCATCAGTTTGTCGTGGACATCACCTACATTCTCCTCGGGGAGAATTTCAATACTTCTTTGCTCGATAATGTCTCCCGTATCTATTTCATGCTTCAGGAAGAAAGTTGTAACTCCTGTTTCTGTTTCTCCATTGATGACTGCCCAGTTTATTGGGGCTGCCCCACGATATTTCGGCAATAATGAGGCATGAAGATTGAACGTGCCGAGCGGTGGCATACTCCACACGATTTCGGGAAGCATCCTGAAAGCGATTACAATGAAAAGATCTGCCCCTATTTCACGCAGTTCATCAACGAATTCCGGACTTTTTAATTTTTCAGGCTGGAGCACTCGCAGACCTTTTTCCAAAGCAAACTTTTTGACATCGCTTTGAATTAATTTATGACCGCGACCCGCAATTTTATCCGGCATGGTTACGACGGCAGCGACATCTATTCCGTCCTCAAGCAGCCGCCTAAGAGAAGCAACTGCAAATTCCGGAGTTCCAAAAAAAACTATCTTCATTTTCTTACCAACTCAATTATATTATTAATCTCCTCCCGACCAATCCTAATTCTCATAAACAAATCCTGAATTCCTGACAATGTTTTTAGTCATCGCAGTAGTGGCGGAGCACCCGGCGATAAGAATTAAAGATTTTTGACTTGGACACAAATCCGACGTATTTCCCTTTATCTACTACCGGGAGATTCCACGCATTTGTCTTGTCAAATATGCGCATCACCTCTTCCATCGGCTGGTTGATTTCAATACGTGCCGGCGGCATCGACATGAACCGAGTGACGTGCATCTTCTTATATAAGTCAGGACGGAACATTATGTTGCGTATATCATCAAGCAATACTGTGCCTATCAGCATCCCCTCGCTGTCAACTACCGGGAAAAGATTTCGGTTGGATGTGGCAATAATATCTACCACCTCCTTCAGATTCATCTCCGGACGAACTGATTTAAAATCTTTTTCTACAAGATTTCCTATCTTCAATAAGGTCAGCACTGCCTTATCTTTCTCGTGAGTAAGCAAATCCCCTTTCTGGGCAAGACGCATAGTGTATATGCTGTAAGGCTCGAAAACACGGATTGTCATATAAGACAAGGCTGAAACTATCAGAAGAGGAAGGAAAAGACCATAGCCACCTGTCATTTCTGCCGTAAGGAAGATTGCCATGAGAGGAGCATGCATCACTCCGCTCATGACTCCTGCCATGCCGAGCAGAGTGAAATTCTTGCTCGAAATGCCGAGGTCGAACATGTTGTTCAATACGAAAGCAAAAAGGAATCCGCATAACGCCCCGACAAACAAAGAGGGTGCGAATGTTCCGCCTACACCTCCCGCACCATTGGTAGCACTCGTTGCAAACACCTTCGTTAAGATTATCGCGCCTATAAAGCAGGCTATAAACCAGATATTTTCACGGTCAACATAGAAAAATGTTCCGTCAACTATCTTTGAATAATCTCCCTCCAGAAGGTTATTGATGGCGCCATAACCCTCTCCATACAAAGGAGGGAAAAAGAAAATCAACCCTGCGAGAATGACTCCTCCCAGAAGGATTTTCTGATACCGATGTGCAATTCTGGAAAACATCTTTTCCATCATAAAAATTGCTCGTGTGAAATAAAGAGAGATGAAGCCGCAAAATATTCCGAGTAAAACCGCGTATGGAATTCTTGCCACTGCGAACGGCTCACTTTGCGAAAAGAAAAATTCCGCATTATATCCTTCAAAAATATAGGCTACGGTTGCTCCTGTGATGGAAGATATGAGCAAAGGCATCACCGTGGTGCCGGTCAGATCAATCATAAGCACTTCCAAGGTGAAAAGCATCCCTGCAATCGGAGCACGGAATATGCCTGCGATTCCTGCGGCGGCTCCGCAACCGACGAGCAGCATCAGCATTCTTGACGACAGTCGGAATGCCTGCCCGACATTGGAACCTATAGCAGCCCCCGTGTAAACTATCGGACCCTCTGCTCCCACCGAACCTCCGAAGCCGATAGTAATGGAGGAAGCTATTAGCGAAGCATACATATTGCGCTTCTTCAGACGCGATTTATTACGCGAAATAGCATACAGCACTTTTGTAACACCGTGCGATATATTATCTTTCACCACATAATTGATGAATAGCGTCACCAAGATGATCCCGACCATCGGATAGACCAGATAGAGATAGTTGGCTGTGGTGGCACTCAGATGGGAGGTCAGAAAATCTGAGATCAGATGAATAAGGTATTTCAGAAGCTGTGCTGCGAACCCACAGATTACTCCCACCAGCAACGCCAGAATAATCAGAAAATTCCTTTCCTTTATATGTTTTTCCCTCCAGCTGACCACCTTGAGCCACCATCTGGTGAAAAAATTATGTCTCTCTTTATATGCCATAGGCAAATAGCTGTTTTTTTGAATTTTAATTTACTTATTTTCCTTCTCCTCTCAGAATGGTCCTGACTGTGTATATCAGAATCTTTATATCAATGAATAAAGACATATTTGAGAGATAGATCAAATCATAACGAGTACGTTCCACCATCTGAGCGACACTCGAGGCATAACCGTATTTTACCATTCCCCATGACGTTATGCCGGGTCTGACCTGACAAAGGAGCGCATAATATGGAGCTTTTCTGACTATTTGCTCTATGAAATAAGCTCGTTCAGGCCGGGGTCCGACAATCGACATTTCTCCTTTGATTACATTCCAAAATTGAGGCAATTCATCAATGCGATATTTTCTCAGGATGGTGCCAAAAGGCGTTATCCTTGAATCTGTATCTGCTGTCAGACTTGGACCATCCTTCTCGGCATTATCCCACATCGTGCGAAACTTAATAATTCTGAAAGGTTTCTGACGGCGCCCTATCCTTTCCTGCCGATAAAAGATCGGACCTTCCGAACTTCTGGCGACTCCGATAGCCGCCCATAACAAGACAGGAGAAAAAACGGTGAGCATCACTATGGAAATCAAGACGTCGCAAACTCTCTTGATATTACTTGCAGAATCTGACAGGACCGGTGAAGAGAGATCAATAAAGGGTTCGGCAAATATATCTTTAAGCCTTATGGAAGACGTCAGAAACGATAATGTATCCGGAGCTATCTTTATCGGGAGATTAAGCGAAATGAATCTGTAAAGAATATTGAGCACCTTTGAATCATTACGGTTCTGGGGAGCTATCACCAGTTGGTCAATACACATCTCTTTACAGAATACTGCAAAGTCCGTTCCTTCCGGAATAGATAGTTCATCCTCAACATTCACTTCATCCGGTAATGAGACAAATCCCACTATTTCATATCCTTCACGTATGGAATCTTCCATAAGCGTCTTGGCTGTGTGACGTGCCTCCGCTGAATTACCGATGACGAGCGTGCGGAATTTCCATTGTTTTTTCTTGAAATGGAGTCTTGCACGAAAGGTGATGAAGAATCTTCCCGCATAAGTCAGTATAAACATAATGCCCCAAAGTATGATTATCAATTCATAATTGACCCTTCTCATACCTGTCAGATCATTAATCAGAAGCACCAGGTATATCCATACAGTATTAACACAGGCGGATATGAAAGTCGTAATAAATTCCTCAAGCCGCGACTTTCCATAGGGATGATTGTAATAACCGGATAGCCAATAGACACCCAACATTACCAACGGCACAAGTATCTCCTCCCCTATGACTTTCGGACTCAAGATGAAGCTAATAAAGTCTTCATGATTCAATCCTCCGTCATTCAGAAGATAATATCGGCAAACATTAAAGATAAAAAATGCAAGAGCGGCAGTAAGCCAATCGCTCACCACATATTTCATTCTCTGAAGATATTCCTTGTCGGGACGCCGATTCATTTTTTATTGAATTTCCTGGTTAGAGGGAACAGCAAGATAAAGATACTTCAACTTTAAGATATGAAACGAACTTATCTTTACCTTATGACTTTTATCAAACCTCCTTCACCGACTTTAATAATATTGCTTGCAGATGGTGCGTCAGTCTCGTCTCTCCGATATGATGCCACATAGTCTACACCGTTAATGATTTCAGGAGATATTTCTGAAAAAGTAGCCGGTGCCTTTTCTCCCGATATATTGGCTGATGTGGAAACCAAGGGTCGGCGAAGACGGCGGCATAATTCGGAAGAGAATTTCTCTTTCGTGATTCTCACACCTATTGAACCATCGGAGGCAAGCAAATTGGGCGCAAGTCCTCTCCCTTTATCATAAATAATTGTCAGAGGATTCACTGCTGCCTCCATTAGCTGCCACGCTATTTCAGGAACTTCTTCCACGATTCTATCCAGAGCTCCTTCACTGTCGACAAGCACGAGCATAGATTTGCTTTCTTCACGATGCTTCAGAGCATATATTTTGGCAACCGCTTCAGGATTTGTAGCGTCACAGCCTATTCCCCAGATTGTATCCGTCGGATATAGAATGATTCCGCCTTCACGCAAAACTTTAACCGCCTGGTTTATATCTTCCTGATAAGTCATATCTTGAGATAAGTTTCTATTTTGATAATAAGAGAATTCACATATACTTCTTTTCCAGCTTTTCGACCTCATCAAGCCATAACTTCGACGATGCATCAGAAGGCATTCTCCAATCGCCTCGGGGAGAGAGCGAAACACTACCGACTTTGGGACCATCAGGCATACATGACCGTTTGAACTGCTGGTTGAAGAAACGGCGATAAAAGTTACGAAGCCATTTCAATATAGTCTTGTCATCGTAATGATTCCTGAACGCCTGTCTCGAAAGATAAAATATCTTGGATGGTGAAAATGAATTACGCAGATGATGAAATAGGAAGAAATCATGGAGTTCATACGGACCAACGAGATCTTCTGTCTTCTGAGCTATATCATCCGAGCCGGAAGGGACCAGTTCCGGACTTATCGGCGTGTCAACTATATCAAGCAAGATTCGGGCAGCTTTCTCATGCAATTCAGTTGCGAACCAGCTTACAAGATGTTTAACAAGCGTTTTGGGCACAGAAGAGTTTACGGCATACATTGACATGTGATCGCCGTTATAGGTACACCATCCCAGGGCGAGTTCCGACATGTCGCCCGTTCCTATGACTATCGCATTCTCTTTATTCGCCACGTCCATGAGAATTTGCGTGCGTTCCCGAGCCTGAGAATTTTCGTATGTAATGTCAAATTTATTCGGATCCTGACCAATGTCGGAGAAATGAAGTGCCACCGCTTCCCCAATAGGAATTTCAAGCGTTGTGACCCCCAGTTCCTCCATAAGTCCGACGGCATTATTATGGGTGCGACTCGTAGTAGCCATGCCGGGCATAGTAATCCCTATGATACCTTTTCTGTCAAGATGGAGTTTATCAAAAGCTCTGACTGTGACAAGCAACGCAAGAGTTGAATCGAGTCCTCCTGATATGCCTATCACAGCTTTATTGCAATTTATGGCATGAAGGCGTTGCATAAGCCCACGTGACTGTATGTCGATTATCTCTTCACAATGCTCAAAGAGTTTTTTCTCATTATAGGGCACAAACGGATGGGCATCTATAGCAACGTTTATCAATTTGTCATCTTCTTTCCCGGAGGCACCGTCAACTCCGGCAATGTCAACTATTCTGTATGAGTTCGGCTGAGAAACCGAATCATAGAATGTATCAAATTTTGTACGGTCATTCCTTAGTTTTTCAATATCCACATCCTTAATGAGCAGCGAGTCACTAAAGAAATCCTCTTTAGATGTTTTTAAAACCGCACCATTTTCTGCTATGATTGAAAGCCCCGCAAATACGAGATCAGTTGATGATTCTCCATCACCTGAAGAGGTATAGACATACACACACCTGCATCGTGCTGATTGCTGAGCGACAAGGGATGAAATATAATCTGATTTAGATATCAGCCTTGGGGAAGCCGATAGGTTAAGAATTACATCTGCTCCCGACATTGCAAGCTGACAACTGGGAGGAATCGGAGTCCATAGATCTTCGCAAATCTCTACCCCAATATTCACACCGGAGTGTCTAAAAATAATATCTCCTCCGAAAGGAACTTTCTTACCAAAAAAATCCACTTCCCGGTTCTTAATGCCGGCTCCGGAATGGAACCATCTCTTTTCATAAAATTCCTGATAATTGGGGATATGCATTTTGGGAACTATACCTTCGACTTCGCCATCAGCAAGAATAAACGCACAGTTATAAAGCACACCTCTGAATTTTAATGGAGCACCAACGACAAGAAGAAGATTGGTGTCTTTCGTGACCTCGCGCAATTCATCAACTGCCTTTAAGGCATTATCAAGTAAAACACCTGATGAGAAAAGGTCTCCGCAAGTATAAGCTGTTACGGATAGTTCCGGAGTGACCAGCACCTCTACCCCTTCGGATATAGCTTTCAGGGCAATATCCTTTATTGCATTAGAATTTTCCGCAGTATTTCCAACTTTGAGAATAGGAATTCCTGACGCAACGCGAAAGAAACCAAAATCATTCATAAAAGACAAATAATTTAGGATGATTGAAAATAAATAAAGAAATGCTGAGAGCAGAATCTGACGCCCATAGACCACTTCTTTACGAGACCTTCTCTTTTTTTTACAAATTTACTTAACTATTTGTATTATTTCAAAGATTTAGCGTTATATTTTTAGAAGTAATAATAAATTCCTTATTAATATATCCTTCAGAAATCATGAAAAAGAATATTTTCTCTTTTATTATGGGCTTGATTTGCACTATTGTGGCTGTGTCCCCATTTGATTTGGAAGCGTCTTCTCATGAAAAGACGCTCGGAATAGGGGGAGGCGTTGCCACATATAATCAGTCAGGCTATGGGAAGCTTTATTTTCAATATTCTTTCATTCCCATTGTTAGAATTTCACCGGAAATAGGCTATGTATTTCCTCATAAAAACTTTTCAGGATTTGAGGCAAGTGTTGATGTGCATTTCCCTTTCCGAATTGCAAAAGGTCTTAAGTTTTATCCTCTTGTCGGGCTTACTTGCGATAACTGGAGACATAAAGAAGGTGATAATTTTTCTCGAGCCGGTTTTAATTTCGGAGGCGGATTTGATTTATATTTCACTCAATCACTGAAACTATCTTTACAGGGAAAATATTCAGCTGTAAAAGATTGCGGAGGAGGATTTTTTGATCTTGGAATAGGTTATGTATTCTAAAAATTATTTATTCCGGCATACTTACCTCCGTCATAATAAAAAAGGTTTTCAGATTAAAACACTGAAAACCTTTTTTATTATGTCAATATAGAAAATATTCAATAACGGAGATTTGGAACGGGTCCGTATTGATTGTCAGACATCTGACTGTCCTGACAACAGTAGACAATCAAAATAATTGTCCCTATGACAGGCAGGAAACTCCAGCATGCATTCCAGCCTGATCTGCCTGTGTCATGAAGGCGACGGATAAGCAGCCCCAAAGAAGGAAGAAACATAGCAAGCGACCATAAGTATGTCACTACCTGCGCTGCAGTACCTCCAATAATTGAACCTACAAGAAGAGACAGTGCCCAACTTACAAGACCGACAAAGAGGCAGAACCACCAATATTCCGAACGGGAAGCGCGCCCGGTAAAGCAGCAATAATTATTGAAAGCTCTCTGTATTGCTTCACCAAATGATACTTGATACTGATACATAGTTAATAGTGTTGTTATTGTTAGATGCAAAAGTAGTGAGTTTTTTTTAAATATGCAATTTTAATGACACGTTCTGATAACAAAAATAAGACTCGCAGATTTTTCACTGCGAGTCTTATTTTTATTATGCTTTTTCCTATCAGAAAAGGAAAACATAAATTGCGTTTATTAGATCCTGTGAATTGAGCACTGCATCGTAACAATACTGGTAGATGTAGGGCACAAGACCAAAGAATACTATGCCTGCTATGCAAAGGGTCAGACCGACTCTTTGGCATTTCCCTGATTCGAACTTCTGTATCTGAGGCTCTTCCGGGCTTATCCACATCGCTTTCACCACAAGCAGATAGTAGTAGAGAGAGATGATAGTGTTGATGAGCGCTATAAGGACAAGCATGTACAATGCCCATGAACCTGAACCTGTCACAGATGTAAAGATAAGAATCTTTGAGAAGAATCCTGCAAAAGGAGGTATGCCTGCAAGTGAGAACATCGCTAAGGTCATTGCAAATGATAGCCATGGATTTGTCTTATGCAGACCGTTGTAATCATCCATGCTGAGTTTACCGGTATGATCCTCTATTGTGGAAATCACTGCGAAAGCACCTAAATTGCTGACAACATACACAAAGATATAGAACATCATTGATGCGAGTCCCAGCCCATCAGCTGCCATGGCTCCAAGCATGATATAGCCGGCTTGAGAAATTGATGAAAACGCCATGAAGCGTTTCATATTTTTCTGGCGGATGGCAAAAAGATTGCCTACAGTAATCGTAAGGATAATCACTCCATACATCATCCATTCCCATGCGTTGCTATAGACAGTGCCGAAGCATTGCACAAAGATTACGAAGAATGCGAATGCCGCAGCTCCTTTCGATACTACCGAAAGATAGCTCGTGATAGCAGTCGGTGCTCCTTCATAAACGTCTGCAGTCCATAAATGGAAAGGAACGAGTGAAAGCTTGAAACCGATACCTCCTATCACAAACGCAAGAGCTGCGATAAGAAGACCGCTTGTCGGCGCATTGCCGATATTCATTGCTATGTCTGAGAAATAGAGTGAACCTCCGCTGAAAGCATACACAAATGAAAGACCGGTAAGAAGAATGGCTGAGGAGAAAACCGCAGTCATTATATACTTTATGGCTGCCTCATGGCTTTCATAGTGCTTCTTATTGAATGCAACCATTGCTGCCAATGGCAGAGAAGCTGATTCAAGACCGATAATAAACAGCAAGAAGTGGCGTGCCGATACCATCAGATACATACCAAAGAGTGTCACAAGAAGAAGTTCGTAGAACTCTCCCTTTCTCACTGCTACTTCATCGCTCTGCACCCATTCAGCACTCTGAAGGAGAACGATGAACACACCTACATTTAAAATTGCTTTTATTGCATTTGTGGCAGTATTATTGACATACATTCCTCCAAATATTTCGACACCTGAAGCCGGTATAATCCATATTGCTATCGTGCCGAGGAGGAAGAGAATTGTTGCGAAAGGAGTCAGTATCTTTTTACCCTTCTCACCCGAGAATGTGTCGAATAAAAAGACCACCAAGAAAATACCAAAGACAATAAGCTCAGGTATCATTGATCCAAATTGTGAATAGTCCATTGTCATGAAGATTATTTATTCAATACATTCGTTATAGTGCTGCGAGATGAATAGCGTCGATTATCGGACCGAAACTATATTGGATTGCCTCGTTAATCCAATTCGGGAAACAGCCTATGCCTGCAATGCATACTATGAGTGTCACAGTTGAAAGGCGTTCAAACCAAGTTGCGTCTGTAAGGGCAAGATGATGTTCATCCTGCACCGGACCAAGAAGGAGTTTTCCGACCACTCTCAAGATATATACAGCCGTGATTACAATTGAACATGTTGCAGCTATCACGAAAATGCGATGGAAAAGATCAGCATCCTGGAATGATCCGAAGAATATCGTCATTTCAGCTACGAAACCTGACAGACCGGGAAGACCTAATGATGCAAAACCGGCAATCATGTAACAAACTCCGAGGTAAGGCATAATTTTCATCAGACCGCCCATCTGGCGAATGTCGCGGGTATGTGTCCTTCCGTAAATCATACCTATGAGGGCAAAGAATAGAGCTGTCATCAATCCGTGTGATAGCATCTGAAGAATTGCGCCTGTCATTGCCGTTGTGTTAAGCATGAGGATTGCGAACAGAACCATGCCGCAGTGTGATACTGACGAATAAGCATTGATATACTTGAGGTCGGTCTGCACGCATGCTGAGAAAGCTCCATATACGATACTTATACCTGTAAGGATTATGAAAATCCAGGCGAGTTCATTAGCTGCCTGAGGCAACAGATAGATTGCGATTCGGAAGCAGCCGTATCCACCGAGTTTCATGAGCACACCAGCGTGAAGCATGGAAACTGCTGTCGGTGCGCATGCATGACCGTCAGGACTCCAAGTGTGGAAGGGGAACATGGCGCCAAGGACACCGAAACCTACGAATGTAAAGCAGAACAGCATATACTGCCATTGAGGTGCGATTGATGCATAGTTGGCAATCTCAAGAATATTCCATGTATGCTGACCGTCGGGTCCGACACTGTGCCAGTAAATTCCAAGAAGTCCTAACATAAGGAATGCGGAACCACCCATCAGCATGAGAGTCAGCTTCATTGCTGAATATTCCTTACGTCCCGTGCCCCAGACACCAATCAAAAGATACATCGGAATGAGAGCGACCTCATAGAACATGAACATCGTAAAGATGTCAATTGAAATGAAGAAGCCGAACACACCGGTGCTCAGAAGAGCAAACCAGAGGAAGAAATTCTTGGGAAGTGGCGAAATCTTCCAGGATGCAAATGTTCCTGCAAATACAATGACAGAAGAAAGCATCAGCATGAGGACAGAAATTCCATCCACACCCACCGCGAGGTGAATATTCAGCGGCTCATACCACATCCAGCTGCCGGTGAATAGCATTTCGTCGTCTACACCTTCAGCCCGAAGTTTCAGAAAATCGCAGCAAAGCCAGATTGAGAGGCCGAGCAAGACAGTGGAACAAACCACCATCACCGCACGGATAGCATTCATACTGCTATTGCGGCATAGCCCCAGACCTGCCATCATAATGACAGGAATAACTACGAACCAGATTAATATATTCTCGAACATAATAAAATCTATTTCATGATTAGCAATATGAATATCAAAGGATACACAGCCAGGTTATCACAGCCAAAACAACCGCTCCGGCAATATACCATGCCACGTAAGATTGAATCTCTCCTGATTGCATTCCGCGTATAGCGTAAGAAGTCTTCTGTGTGATTTTTGCAAATGCATCCATAGTCGCGTCAATAACATGACGGTCAAACCAGGCAATGCTCTTACAGATAATTCCGAAGATAATCTTATGGGTGACAAACATGTATATTTCATCCCAGTAGAAACGACGGTGGGCTGCCTCCCAGAGAGTTGGCCAGAAATTCTTGACTTTAGAAGGAAGCGGATTTTCTTTAGCATACATAATGCCTGCCAATGCTATTGCGCAGACAGCTACACATATACTTGTAATCGCTACGGAAAGTTCTATATGAATGTGATAAGGTTCGCCATTCCATGTTACGAATTCACCGAACGGAATCCAGCCTGCACATAATGAAACTATGGCAAGGATGATGAGCGGAAGCGACATCTGCCAGGGTGCATCATGCGGTTTATGCTCCTTATAATGCGGATTCTCTTTCCACCAGAAGACGAGGAAGTACATTCTGAACATATAGAAAGCTGTCAGACCGGCTACCATTGTCATCCATGCGCCCCAGAACCAATCACGGGCAAACATAGCCGCCAGCATCTCATCTTTTGAGAAGAATCCTGAGAAAGGCCAGATACCGGCTATCGCAAGACATCCGAAGAGGAATGTGATATGTGTGATAGGCATATATTTTCTGAGTCCACCCATTGCTGTGTAATTATTAGAATGGACAGCATGGATAAGGGCACCGGCTCCAAGGAAGAGAAGCGCCTTGAACATGGCATGGGTGAACAAATGGAACATACCTGCCATATAACCTAACCCTGAGTAATGAACACCCTCAATAGGTTTGTCGTAAGCGACACCCAGAGAAACCATCATGAATGCAATCTGGGATATTGTGGAGAAAGCAAGAATACGCTTTATATCAATCTGAGCACATGCCACAACCGCTGCATAGAATGCCGTTATCGCACCGACAACACAGATAAATGTCATTGCGGCGTCAACTGTACAGTAAACAGGGAACATTCTTGCAACAAGGTAAACACCGGCTACAACCATGGTCGCTGCATGGATAAGGGCAGAAACAGGAGTTGGACCCTCCATTGCATCCGGAAGCCATATATGGAGAGGCATCATTGCCGACTTACCCATACCTCCGGTAAAGATGAGCACCATCGCCCATGTAAGAACAGAAGCCCCCATGAAAGTCGCCCCCCCGGTTGAGAGAAGCACGCCTTCAGGATTTGCGGTCATGTCAATGAAATTGAATGTATCGGTATAGAAGGAAAGAATAAGAATACCGATTAAGAATCCGAGGTCGGCAAAACGGGTTACAATAAATGCTTTCTTTGATGCAGAAACTGCGGAAGGGAGTTTATAGTAGAAGCCGATAAGGAGATATGAGGAGACACCCACAAGCTCCCAGAAGATATACATCTGGAAAATATTAGTGGCAACTACAAGCCCTAACATTGAGAAAGTAAAGAGCGACAGGAAAGCATAGTAACGCTGAAAACCCTGTTCGCCTTCCATATAACCCCAGCTGTAAAGATGCACCATGAATGAGATGGTCGTGATGACAATCAGCATTAGAGCCGAGATAGGATCAAGGAGAAAACCGAGTTTCACGACGAGCGATTGTGTAAATGCAAGCCATGTCACATCGAAAACCTGATATTGCTGACGTACTCCGTCAATGATGAAAAGAGGATCACCACTGAAATAATACGTAAAGGCGACAATATATGCCAGAACGGCTGTAGTACCCAAGCCAAGAATACCAAGGATACCCGCCATCTTTTTTGACATCTTCACACCGCCAATTCCCAAAATAAGGAACATGGAGATGGGTATCGCCAGAATAAGAATGGGAAGTGTTATGTCCATATCTTAAATTGATGACAGATTAGTAATGACGGAAGTTATCTTAAAAATTAGTGCATGTCCGGACTGCTGCGTGCGTCAAGTAGCCCTCTTACCCATAATAGTTAAAACCTCCGTGAAATTCTTAGAATTTCAATTTATTAATTTCAGTAATATCCGTATTTCCTATTGCTCTATAT
>JAIDPA010000243.1 GCA_029062985.1 Muribaculaceae bacterium | reverse complement strand
CAATTGCAAAATTTATTAAATTTGTGCCCGGAAGTTCAATCCTTGATTTTGGCTCAGGGGGAGGACTCCCGGGGCTCCCTCTCGCTGTTTTGTTTCCGGATGTACACTTCCACTTAATTGACAGAATCGGAAAAAAAATTAAAGTTGCAAGAGAGATTGCAGAAGCAGCCGGTCTTAAAAATGTTTCTTTCCAGCATGGCGACTCCGGGGAATGTCATGAAAAGTTTGATTTTGTTGTAAGCAGAGCTGTAATGCCTCAACCTGACCTCGTAAGACTTTCAAAAAAGAATATTTCTCCCAATAATAAGAATGCTATTCCTAATGGAGTTATTGCCTTAAAAGGAGGAGAACTGCAGGATGAAATCTCTACTATTAAAAAAGACACAGAAATTATAAATATAAATAATTTCTTCTCCGAGCCTTTCTTTGACACCAAAAAAATTGTTTATACTATAGTGTAAGGAGATTCTTTCACAAATATATCCTTATGCCAATGGGAAGAGAAAGCTTCTCAATCCATGATAATATAATCCTTAATATTTAAGTTGAACTTGCGAAACGTAAGTTTATAAAAATTTCCTATGTCTATGAAAGTTGCTATTTTTCAATTTCAGCTTTTCGGAATAAACACTTATGTCGTTTATGACCAGACCACACATAAATGTGCTGTTATTGACCCCGGAATGTTAGGAGAAGAAGAAGAGGAGGCAATGTCTGAGTTTCTGAAAAGAAATAACCTTACTCTGACTAATGTCATAAATACTCATCTTCACATTGATCATGCAGTAGGCAACCGCTATCTTCGTGACAAATTCAAAGCCCCCGTGTTGGCGCATCGAGATGACGAACCGTTAGGCTCACGTATGCAGCAACAGGCTATAATGTTCGGAATTAACAACAATTTTGACGAACTAATTATTGACAAATATCTCGAAGACGGCGACATTATAAAAATCGGAAATGGCGAATTGGAGGTTATCGCTGTTCCGGGGCACTCTCTCGGAAGCATCGCTCTATATGACAAAGCGGATAATTTTGTAATTGTCGGAGATGCATTATTTCAGGGTAGCATCGGCAGGACTGATCTCCCGGGAGGAAATTATAATCAATTAATCAACAGTATTAAATCACGCCTTTTCTCGCTTCCTGACAATACTGTTGTATATCCGGGACATGGCAATCCCACAACAATCGGTGCTGAAAAAAGGTCGAATCCTTTTCTGAAGTAAAAAAGACGACTCGTCCGGAAATAAAAAATAAAAAGAGTATGCAAGCTGAAAGAATTCGCTCGCATACTCTTTAATTTTGTGAAATATGTCTCTAATCAGTTTATTTCACATAATAACACTTCACCTGTCCGACAGGGAGGCTACCGACCAACATCAACGGAATATGGGAAGAATCTGTGGAAATCCAGGCATCAATATCATCGCTTGACTGCTTATTTCCCGTTGTGAAACGAAATTTGATATGATAAGCCTCTCGTTTGCTTTTATCTCTCAATTTGATTGTCTCTGTCCCGACACACCTTATTGTCAAGGTTTCAGCCTTTGAGCCAGAAAAGACCGTCGCTTTAATTGTCTCCCCTTTCTTCAATTGATTGTAGTCAATACTCCTTAAATAATAGAAGACACTCAGCATATCATAAACCTTCCCTGAGGCTGTCAATTTCTTTTTGGAAACACTTTTATTTCCATCTTTTCCTATCCTTGTTCGTGTTACATTTCCACCCACTACTGAACCGGAATATGTATAGGAGATATCATCTCTGCTGTATTTCCCTTTTTCATGAGCTATCTTGGAATATGATTCAGGGCGTAATCCATCCTTTAGCATTTTTCCTATCAGCGTGTCGCGCACTTGATAAAAGCTGTCAGCCCAAGGTTTAGTCTTGCCGTAGAGAGTAATCTGATAATGATTGCCTGAATTTTTAAGAGACAACGTAGCCTCACCCGCATCTTTATGAATAATGCCCCATTTATAAGACACGACATAATGCAACGTCTCATTTACGAAATTGGCATATTGCGCTTTTATCGGAGAAAG
>JAIDPA010000242.1 GCA_029062985.1 Muribaculaceae bacterium | reverse complement strand
GTAATATTTCCGTAATGCTAATTTAGATATAATACGTTTATAATAAGCGAATTATATTATCTATGAGTTTAGTCCCTATTTTCTCTCCGAAAATTTTAATTGATATTGAATCACGTCTTGATCCGATAGTAGCTGGAGTTTTGCCAAGTAGAATTGCAATCGATGACGGAGTAAAGCCACATTTAATGAGCATAGAAGTTTCTATATCAATTAGTGTGTCTTTCCCATTCATAAGGACACTTAAATTCTTTTTGAAATCGGGGCTTGTTTTCAAAATAATATTCTCTAAATGATCCCATATTTCACTATTATTAGGGATAGTTTTTTCGGTCTTAATATAATTTTGAAGTAGGGAATAGACTTCTGAATTCAAGATATGAGAGGATGTTTGAATATCTTTAATTTGGTTTGCCATTTCTCGTAGTTCATTTCGAAGCTTACCCCTTAACTCGGGAGTCCCTGGTGGACATGCGCTTTTATTATTGTCTTTTTCTACAGGCATATCAACACAGGTAGAGTCAATATTCTTAGTATTGTGAGAGAGCATATTGGATTCATTTTTTAGTCTCTCTTTTTCCAAACATATCTGTAGATATCTAATTTTATCAAATGCTTGTTGTAGCTTTAGTTTTTTTATTTTTTTTTGATTTAAAATACCGTATATAATTAAGAACAGAATAGCAAGCATAGAGGTTGCTATTGAAGCCCAGACGATAGCTTTATTCTTAATTTTTTCAGTCTTTTCTTTTTCTTTTAATGCTAATGTATAATTGTAGGCAGATTGTTGTAATTCTATTTGTGAGTTATTATTTTTATCCATATAATCCAGTATACTCTTGTGATATTGCTGAAAATACCAAGATAATGAATCTCCGGGGATATATTTCATCATATCTTCAGAAAGGAGGATGCGGAATGCGTTCTTTCTATTAGAGATATTAGAAGAGTTTATTATTTTTTTTGAGTAAGTGAAAGCGGTATCTAAAACACCTGCACAATGATATATATCAGCAGCATATGCATAAGCTTGATTTTGTAAAAGAGGTTTTACATTTTCCGGAATACCTCGTATTAAACCTAAAGCGTTTTGATAGTTGCCAAGTTCTTTCTCTACTTCTGCAAGATACATTTTTGCTCTATTAACATAATGAGGATAGAATTGTAGAGAAATCTGATATGCTTCAACATAATATTTTTTTGCTGAAGTCAGATTCAGGATATTCATATTTATAGAGCCAAGAAGTTGTAGATTAAACATTAGGTTCTTTAGATCTCCTGTCTTCCTATTGGTTTCTATTGCCTTATTTACGTATACTTCTGCCTCTGAATAAAGACGTACTTGGTTTAATAATCTCCCTGTCTGACTTGCAATCCTTGAGTAAAGCTTAGGATTCTTATCTCTGTTTTCACCTAAGGCATCAAGTGCGTTATGGAAGTAAGTCAGGGCTGTAGGATAATCACCAAGGTCAGAATATACTCTTCCTCCGTAATATAATATCTCAGGGTAAAAATCCTCTTTCTTATGACGGTCATAATAATTAAGGATAGTCAGATAAAGACTGTCTGATTCATGGATTATATACTTTTTATCTGCAATTTTCAGAGAAAGAAAATCATAATAATGCTGATCTGCTTTGGAGAGCTGCTTTTTATCTATTTCCTTCAATGAAGAGTCGGCATATCCAATTGAATCATTTATGGAAGTTGCTATATTAACCAGTCTTTTATCATGGTTCTGATGATCACAACTACTGGTGATAATGATAGCCATACCTAATATAAAAGTATATATCGTCCTGACTATTATGCCCTTCATATTCAAAAGTTATACAAGATGTTATTTATATGAAATATGTTAATTTAGGTATCCGGCATAAGGCGTCTCGCGTCCGATGCCGGATACCTTCCGTTTTAAAAACCTCTCCAGTGCTGATACCAGAGGCGGCGGTCGAGTTCATCCCAGCGGTTTACGGCTGCTCCGAAGAAGTCTTTGCTGTATTCTGTCAGCATTGCTTTCCCTTCCTCCTCATTTCCTGCTTTTTCATAATCAAGATAAAGCTGCTCCACCATCGGCATCTCCATCTTACCCTTTTTTAGGAAATGGTCGCGTGCCGGTTCGGTGAATTTGCGGCTCTGTCCCCATCTTACAGTGGCAAGTCGGTTAGGCTTACGGAATCTCCAAAGGGCAGCGTCATCCCGCTCACGATGCTGTCCGCACACCTTCAGCAGTTCGGGAACATCGGTATTACCTGCAAAAATCGGAAAACGAGGAGACTGACCCGGATTATCAAGCGCAACCCATGCTACACCTCCGACTGCATCCGGAAGCCAGTCGCGACATTGTATTATATGGGAATAGGCACACCAAGACACGCTGACCGTGCGTATATTATGCATCACACTGTCGCCCATAGCTTCATAGACGGCAATCTCGTCAGGGCGCATCCAGGGATTGGCAAAAACACTGACCACACTGTCAGGTTCCCCTTTTTCGATATTTTTCTTGCTGTTCTTTACCTTGAGGCGTCCGCTCAGGTTTTTATCCGTACCCTCATAATAAGAAGCCAGAAGACGCGACACATCTTCCACACTTACAGGCTTCTCAGGCTTTACGCTGACGGGCAGCTCGCTCATCTCAGATGTGAAACCGGCTCCCGGCGCGAGCTCATTCATTATGAAAAGCTCACGCACACTATAGTTTTTCTCCTCCTTCTGATAATTTCCTCCGGAATATGCTTTCCAGAAATTAAATTCACTCTTGCCGTCCCAAAGACCTAATTTCCGGGCTACATCCTTCACGTTGTCAGAATACATAAAGTTGTCCTTATCCTTGAAATCAATCTTTCCGATACGGCTTACGTTGGCAGAGACAGCGATATGATCATCAGGGATTCTCTGCGCTGCCCACACGCCTCCGATTTTATCCGGACCTTCTCCGAGCACCTCAAAAATCCAGACCTCCTTCGGATCGGCTATTGTCAGGCACTCCCCGCCGTCGGCATAGCCATATTCCTTTATAAGCTTACCCATCAGCGATATTGCCTCGCGCGCGGTGGTGCAGCGTTCGAGGGCAATGCGTTGCAGCTCCTCGATCAGGAACATCCCTTTTTCGTTGCGGAGAGTATCTCTGCCGCTGAATGTGGTCTCTCCCATTGCCAGCTGTTTCTCATTCAGGCAAGGATAGGCTGTGTCGAGGAAACGATAGGTATGTTTCGCCTGAGGGATAGTGCCTGCTTCAGTCATCCCGTCGCGGCTGGAGGGATATTCGGTGTGCATCCTTCCTTTGAAGATACTCACGACAGTGTCGCGCGGATAATCTTTCGCATCTGCCATCTGCATCCATGTGCGATACCAGGAATCACACGTATGGCTCGTCATGACAGAGCCGTCGGCACTCGCCTTTTTGCCCACCATGATGCTGGTGCATGCGTCGGGGGCATCCTGAGCAAAAAGAGAAGCCGCTCCGGCGAGAAAAATTGATAGAAAAAGATGTTTCATGGTTAAAAAAATATTTTGAAGTAAAGTCAATTGTTTGGTCTGAATTAAATATTGAGAGTCATGAGAGTTTTCCTTTCTCTCTTCTCTCCACTCGATAATCGACTTTACAAATTTAGAAAAATTACCTTTTCTATACAATTATAAGAGGGAAACTTTAAGAAAAGACTGCATGAAGGCATTTGAAATAATTTAATTTTTGCAAGGTCGGGTTTAATAGTTAGCTCTGAGATTAGGGTAGTGATATTATAGTTTTATAGGAAAAACAGGGCTTCGGAATGAAAATAAGGGGTAGTCGGGGCGGAATAAGCTGGCGTAATTGGCAAAAATATGGCAGAAAAATCCTTTTCTGAGAATAAAAAGAGGAAGAAACTCATCAAAATTGAGCGTCTCTTCCTCTTTTTTACGTAAAAAATTGCGCAAACTTAGTGCCAATATAACGCTCAAACACGTAAAAAAGTTTTACGTTAACAAACCGCAACAGAATTTAACATTTGTTGATTGCATTAAGTCACAACAAATTGCGGATAAAAAATCAGAAAAATATGCTGCAGAA
>JAIDPA010000241.1 GCA_029062985.1 Muribaculaceae bacterium | reverse complement strand
AAAAGATATTAGGCATTAGGCTAAAGGCTAAAGGCATTAGGCTAAAGGCATTAGGCTAAAGGTATTAGGCTAAAGGTATTAGGCTAAAGACTGAAGCACAATATCCTATCACAATTTTCAATTTTTAATTAAAAAAGCCTGGGGAGGGAAGTTGTCCCAACTTCCCGGGGCGGCAAAAGGTAATTTTCCCAACGCCGGTAAAGGCTCAAGGCACGAGGCTGATATTTAAGGTATCACAATTTTAAATTTCACAAAAAAAGGTTGGCGCCTGAGGCGTCAACCTTTTTTATCATATAGCTTAATTATTAGAGTCCTACAAGAGATGCATCTGCTTCCTTATTATAAGTGAACTCTGCACGTGGGATTGCTGCTCTCCAGCCCATCATGAAGTCAGGCTGATAAGTACGTGCCAATGTGCTCGGCCAGCCACCGCAATTTTCAAGATCTGCCGGATCCCATGCACGACGCTCGATGACTTCACCCCAGCGCTTGTAGTCGAACCAGCTGAAGCCTTCGCCCCAAAGTTCAATCTTACGCTGAAGCTTGATTTCGTCGAGAAGACCCTGACCGCTTGTTGCAGGAAGAGTGTATGACTCATCACGAACAGCCATGAGTTCCTTGATGCAGTTTGCTGCTGTTGTAGCATCATTATTCATATAGGCAGCCTCAGCTTCTGTAAGAAGCATCTCTTCTGCACGCATGAAAGGAGGCCAGCAAGAAGTGTAACCGTCATCAAGCCCCTGGAATTTATACTGAACACCTAATGAGATACCCTTGGTGTTGGTCAGATAAATACCCTTGATATCGAGCGGACGAACGCTGTTGAATGTTTTGCCGTATGCCTTGATGAAATCCCACATATCTTTGTTCTTTCCTTTCGGGCTCTTACCTGTGCCTGTGATTGACACACCGAGCTTAGTCTGAAGAGTAACGTCAGAAGAGAAGAAATCTTCCTTGGTGATACCATATTTCTCAGCCATTTTGGGCTGCAGATCCACAAGAAGAGGACCGAAATAAAGAGAAGCACGGACGTCGGTTGCTTTCAGCTGATGATACAGGTGGTAGTCCATTGAGCAAGAGTAACCCCAGCTGATCACGTAGTGACCGTTACATGCGTAGTGCGGACCGTAGCCCCAGTAATAGATACCGAGAGGATCCATAGCGGGAGCCCACATCCAGGCATCGCTGTCAGTTGAGAAGCCCTGAACATATTCGTCAGCTGTCATGAGCGGAAAATCTTCACGAGCTTCCTTTGCCATCTGCTGTGCTGTGGTATAATCGTTTTTCAACATAGCGAAACGTGCAAGTACACCTTTAGCAACTGCTGCATTACAGTAGAATTTATTCTCGCCTCTGTCTTTGCGCTCTTCAGGCACATCCTTGAACAATTCGATAGCTTCCCTGAGGTCTTTATACATCTGATCATAAACCTCGTTGCAAGTATTGAAAGGATGTTCATTCGGCTCTGCTGCATTCAGACGGAGAACGATACAGTATGCTGCGCCGTTGTTGGAATCTGCCCAACGGGGAGCGTAAACCTGCATCAGACGATAATAGGCATTAGCACGGAAAGTCAGTGTCTGTGCCTTAAGCCAGTTCTGGCTCTGAGTCAGATTATCTTCAGGGATAGAGCTGAGAATGTTGTTAGCGGAGTTGATTATTGAGTAGCAATAGTCATACATCCATGCTGCCCACCATCCTGTGATTGTGCGGAAGTTGGTCGGATTACAAACCGAGTTAGCATAGTTTGTGATTTCACCTATATTAGAGTCAGGGCTGAGACCTTCTCCGTAGAGGTTACGGAAGAAAAGTTCACCGCTGGCATTGAGGTTACCATTCTTCAGGTCGCCGAACTGACGAGACATCTGGCGAGCGAGACCTGTTACTGCAGCGTCCGCACCGGCATCCGAACCATTCACAGTTTGGTCAGAGATACCTGTCAGCGGCTCCTCCTGTAGGTAGTCGCTACCGCAACTTACCATCGCCGGAAGCATCATCACTGCAAGCGCACTGCTGATAATTATATTTTTTTTCATATTGATTGTCGTCTGTTAAGTGTGATTAGAAACGTGCGGTAAGTTCGAAGGCATACACGCGAGATGCAACGAAGTAGTTACCCTGACCGCCTGCGTTGCTGTAACGCGGGTTCATACCTTTACGCTTGGTAGCAATGAATACGTTGTCAATAGAGAAGCCGAGGCTCATGCCTTTCATCTTTATTGCCTGCATCCAGCTCTTCGGAAGATCATAGTTGATGTTCAGATTCTTGAGAGCAAGATAATTGTTGGATACCAACCAGCGGCTGTTTGAACCTGCATTGTTATCAGTTGTAAAGTAGGTATTCAGCTCAGGATTGATGTTCGGATTGACACGGTTCGGGCTGTTTTCATCGATACCCTGTGCCATATCTTCTGTCCAGCTGTTGAGCACATCCTTGTGGAGAGCGCCGCCTGCTGAAGTACTCATAAGAGTTGTGTAAGTAGAATCAAGAGTCTTACCACCGAGTGCGTATGTGAACAACAGACCGAGGCTGAGATCTCTCCAGCGGAGATTTGTGCCGAACGAACCTGTTACGGTAGGCAGAGATGTGCCGTTGAAGTCGTTTGATGCGTAAGATGTCTTGGTGGTATAATACTTATCACCGATCTGAACCAAGCAACCGTCAGCCTCTGCATTGTCAAGGTTTGACTGCCATTTGCTTTCGTCAAACTCCCAGCCGATTGAGTTGCCATTATCATCAAACACCTCGCTGTCAAACTTATGGCAAGGATTGATCTCATAGAGTGAACGACCTGTCAGCATATCAACACCTGCCCAAGTCGGCATATACCATTCGTAACGGCTCTTACCCTGTATAAGTGCGCGGGGTGAGTTCCAGAGGTTGCCTGCAGGAAGTTTATCAATCTTGTTGGTGATAAATGTTGCGTCTACACTCATATCCCAAGTCCAGTCACGTGTGCGGATAAGAGTTCCGCCGACAGCGATTTCCCAGCCCCAGTTGTGCATGTCGCCTACGTTCTTTTCAATTGTCACGAGACCACCGATACTTGTCGTACCGTTTGACGGAGCCTGAGACACTGAATAGATAAGGTCATTGTTTCTCTTCAGGAAGTAACCTACTGACAGGTTCAGACGATTGTTGAAGAGGTTAGCTTCGAGAGCGGCGTCAAGAGTTGCAGTTGCCTCCCAGTGAAGGTCAGGATTACCTACTACACCGGGGAAGATTGACGGGTTGCCGTTAAGAGTATGATCATATTTTGACCATGAGTTCATGTAAGGATAATAACCATCAGTGTAGTCATTACCGGCTGTACCGTAAGAGAGACGGAGCTTAAGGAAGTCAACCCAGTTGATATCTTCCATAAATTTCTCCTTAGTAAGAATCCAGCTTGCGCCGACGCTCCAGAATGTACCCCATCGTTCATCTTTTGAGAAACGGCTTGAACCGTCGCGGTTAAGGCTGAGTTCGAGGAAGTACTGCTGATTGTAGTTGTAACGTGCACGACCCATGTAGCTCTCAGTGCGGTAACGGAAAGCGTAAGCACCTGTACTTTCGTTTTCAGTGAAGTTGCTCAGGTAGAGCTTATCGGGGAAGAGCTGGTTACGATTCTTTGCTGTTGAATATTCATAAGAACGGTTATAGTTCTCATGGTTCAACATCACATCGATATGATGCATGCCATATTCCTTACTCCAGTTGATAGTCTGCTGGAAGTTGTAGGTATAGCTGTTGTAGAAATACTTAGTAAGACGACCGAATCCCTGAGCAGAACCGATAATCGGGCTGTCATAACCAGTATCTTCCTGACGCCAGCGGTTCATTGAACCTCTTACTGTGATATCAAATCCGTATGGGAGATAGATTGTGCCGTAAGTCAACGCATCGATAGCGAGACGCTCTGTGTTATCGCTGTTAGCACGGAGGATATAACCCTTATTGCTTGTAAAGGCTGCATAACCTGCCATTGTATTCCATACCGGACTGCCGTTTTCATAGATGATGGCACCTGTATCCCAATCATGCTCATAGTAAGGAAGACCGGGGGCAGTGGTCTGATATGCGAACGGGTTACTGGTTGAACTGAGGTTGTCGCTGTCAAACTGAGGATTGGCTGACTGACGAACTGTAGCACCCAGGTTAACACCAAACTTAAGGTATTTCACAGGCTGGAACTCACCGCGAAGACGTGCATTCCAACGAGAGAAGTCATTGTTCTGGATATAACCC
This sequence comes from Muribaculaceae bacterium, assembly GCA_029062985.1. Taxonomy (GTDB): domain Bacteria; phylum Bacteroidota; class Bacteroidia; order Bacteroidales; family Muribaculaceae; genus Lepagella. The sequence goes on along the minus strand of JAIDPA010000241.1, from coordinate 935 downwards.
TGCTCGCTGAGGTAACCTACAGAACCGAAAATATTGAATTTATCGGTAGCACCTGTCGCACTGACGTTATATTCCTGACGATAACCGTTGCGACCGATAGCATCCCACCAGTCAAGGTCAGTATAACCGGGCATCATCTCAGCGACAACACGACCGTTTTCATCGAATACATCTTCACCACCTGCACCTATATCGCCCTTGCCACTCTTAGCACGATAAAGGTTAAGCACACCTGCTGAAGAGAAGAAGGTGCCCACAGCATTATCAAATGCCTGCTTACGGGTCAGCGCGTCAGAACCGCCTAATGCAGCTGAATAGTTACCGTTGGCGATAGCCTTAAGCATAGTCTCGTTCCACTGGTCATAGCCAAGTCTCTCATACTGAGGAAGCGCACGTGTATAGGCACCCTGACGGATCTTGAGAGTCACGTCGCATTTGCCTGTGCCTTTTGCTCTCTTAGTGGTGATGAGGACAACGCCGTTAGCACCCTTTGAACCGTAAAGAGCGCAGGAAGCAGCATCCTTAAGCACTGAGATGTTTTCTACGTCATTCGGGTTAAGGTCGTTCACTGAACCGTAGAAGATAGCACCGTCAACAACATAAAGAGGGGCGTTTGAACCGGAAATGGTGTTGATACCACGGATGGTGATGCTTGGAGAAGAACCGGGAGTACCGGTTGAGTTATTGACCTGCACACCGGGCGACATACCTTCGAGTGCCTGAGTGACACTTGATACAGGACGTTTCTCAATCTCCTTCTCATTGACTACGGCAACAGAACCTGTCAATGATTCCTTTGAAGCTGTACCGTAAGCAATCACAACCATTTCGTCAAGCTGTGCGTCTGTGCTCTGAAGATAAATCTTCATGTCAGGACGAAGATCGACAGTCGCAGGATTGTAACCAACGTATGTGAACTTTGCTTTGGTTACGTT
>JAIDPA010000240.1 GCA_029062985.1 Muribaculaceae bacterium | reverse complement strand
TTTTTAATCCAAACGGCCCCCCCCGAGATCTACCCCTATTAAGCCGCGGCCCCCGCCAGATGTCAATACCCTTAGGGGATTGGGGGATTGGGGGATTAGGTCCCCAATTAACCCCATCTCCCAATCAACCCAATCTCTCAATCTCCTAATCAACCTAATCCCCCAATCCCCTAATCAACCTAATCACCCAATCACCCAATCAACCCAATCTCCCAATCTCCCAATCAACCTAATCCCCCAATTAACCCAATTAACCCAATCTCCCAATCCCCCAATTAACACAATAAAACTTATATAACAATGAAATTCAACAACTACTTTCTCTCCTCGCTCATCGCGGGGAGCGCACTCCTCTCATCCTCTTTCCTGACGTCATGCGGAAGCGATGACAATCCTCAACCGGACCCGACTCCGGTCGTAGATTCCAAGAATATCGATTATTCATCGGAAAATGCCGACAGCTGGCACAACTACTCTGTAAAAGTGGCAGAGCTTCTTGCCCGCGATTCACAAGACCTATACGATTCCTGGAATAAAGCTTATGAAGGAGGCGCTTCTTATTCTTCTATCTTCAAGACTGCCTCAGCTCCCTATACAAGCTATCTCAACTGCATAGAGGAGATTCTTGACGGATGCTCAGACATAGCCAACGAAGTGGGGGAAGCCAAGATCGGTGATCCTTACGACCTCTTTACCGCAGGACGCCGTGAGGAAGCTCTGTATGCAGTGGAATCCTGGTACAGCTGGCATTCGCGCGATGACTATTCCAACAATATCCTCTCTATCCGCAATTCCTATCTCGGCTCTCTTGACGGCACAGAGAATGAAGCCTCAATGGCTGCCCTCGTAAAGAGTGAAAATCCTCAACTTGACTCAGACACGCGTAGCGCAATCACAGCTGCCTACGATGCCATACTTGCTATTCCACAACCTTTCCGTAATAACATCAACTGTCAGGAAGCACGGACCGCAATGGAGGCTTGCGCTGATCTTGACAACCTCTTAACCAAAAGGCTGAAACCGTTTTTCCAGAATCTTGACACTTCATTTGATTCAGAGCTTGAGAAAATTGTGGAGAACTATACCGACCGGGTCGTGCTCCCTACCTATCAGACTCTTTGTGAACGAAATAATGCTCTTCTCAAGGCTGTGAAAGACCTTTCCTCATCACGCACGGATGAAAATTTCCGAAAGGCAGCCAACGCATGGCTCCTTGCCCGTGAACCTTGGGAAAAGAGCGAGGCTTTCCTGTTCGGTCCGGTAGATGCGCTTGGACTCGACCCAAATATGGACAGCTGGCCTCTCGACCAGGATGCAATCGTAAATCATCTTAAGAGCGGCAATTTCTCTGATCTTGAATGGGGCAACGGGGATGACGACAGCAAAGTGGAGGCAGCCCAGAATATACGCGGTTTCCATACTCTCGAATTCCTTCTCTTCAAAGACGGAGAACCGCGAAAAATTGAAAAATGAAAAGGATTTATCTTTATATAATATGTCTTCTATCCCTCTTCACCGCCTGCGGTGAGGAGGGTCTTGACGTACTTGATGTGGAAGTGCCGGAAGGATACAGCTTATCGGCTGGGACATCCACCATTTTTCTCAACTCGTCAAAAGCATACGACTCCCCTGCCGATTGGGTGAGCGGCACCTATAGTTCGCGTTTCAACAGGGGAGATAAACTGTATGACGATATGCGTACAAGTTCCGGCGGATACGGAGGTGGACTGGGTCCTGTCTATGCCGGGTATTCATGCGGCAGCTGCCACAGTAATGCCGGGCGTACAAAACCTGCCGGCTGGGCAGATCACGGTTCGGGGCCCTACGGTTTTACCTCTGCATTGATCTACGTTACGCGCAAGAACGGTGCTTTCTTCCAGGGATACGGACGGGTCATCCATGATCAGGCAATATATGGAGTGTCGGCAGAAGGGAAATTAAAGGTGGATTGGCAATATGAGACATTCAGTTTTCCTGACGGCGAGACATACGAATTAGCTTTGCCGACATATACCATCACTGACTGGTATAAGGGAGACATCTCTCCTGACGATCTGTTCTGTACCGTGCGTATTCCCCTTCGTCATGTCGGCATGGGGCAGATAATGGCTCTTGACCCTCAGGAAATTGAGGCGCTCGCACGTCGAAGCAATTATCCTGAATACGGCATATCAGGGAGATGCAACTACATAACCGAACGCGGCGTCAGGTGTCTGGGAGTTTCAGGTAATAAGGCTCAGCACGCTGACCTGACGGTGGAACTCGGATTCTCTTCCGATATGGGAGTGACCAACAGCCGCTATCCTGAAGAGATTTGCGAAGGTCAGCTGCAGATGACTGAAGGCTCCATCATGGGTCTGCTCTACGACCGGCTTGACGTCAGCACCGAAGATATGGAAAACGTTGACCTCTATATGCAAAGTCTCGGTGTGCCTGCGAGAAGGGATGTGAATGACCCGGTTGTGAAAAGGGGTGAGAGTATGTTTTATGAAGCCAAATGTCATCTCTGCCATGTCGCAACCCTTCACACACGTCCCGGAGGCTCTACCCTTCTGAACGGGACACAGCTTCCCTGGTTAGGTTCTCAGACAATTCATCCTTACAGTGATTTCCTGCTTCATGATATGGGTTCGGAAATTATGGGTAAAGGATTGAACGACAAATACGTCTCCGGGTTGGCAGCCGGAAATGAGTGGCGCACCACACCTTTGTGGGGAATAGGATTGCAGGAGAGAGTGAACGGACACACTTATTTCCTCCACGACGGCAGGGCACGCAATTTTGTGGAAGCGATAATGTGGCACGGCGGCGAAGGGGAAGCCTCCAAGAATATTTTCAGGAAAATGCCAAAAACCGATAGGGATGCCTTAGTCGCTTTCCTTAAGAGTCTGTAACCTCGAGCCCTGAGCCTCGAGCCTCGAGCCTAATTACATTAAAAAAGATAATCATGAAAAAATACATATTCTCTTTACTCGCACTTTGTGCTTCTTCCTTTACAGCTTCAGCTCAATATGACGCTGACACAGAAAACGGTGTTGTCTCTTTTGCCGGCAGAAAAGGATTCGTATGGGAGAGTGCAAACAAGAAATTCGAGTTCAAGCCTTATCTCATGGTGCAGACGGCTGTCGATTATAATTACTATGACAGCGAAGGTCTTGACCCGGCTTATAATCAGGACCACGTCCATAACTCCGGCTTCTCAATTCCATACGCAGTGTTGGGCTTCACAGGGCGTGCATTCGGATTCATCACCTACAACCTTTCCATAAATGCCGCTTCCTCCGGAGGCGGGATTCTTCAGCAGGCTTGGGCAGATATGAAAGTGAGAGATGCATTCAGTGTCAGGGTCGGCAAATTCAAGACTCCCTTCACCCATGCCACTCTCACGACTCTGGGCGAAACGCTCTTCCCCACTTTGCCGGTTTCTCTCACTGCTCCGGTGATAATGCCCCATTCTCTCAATGCAGTAACCCCGTCAATGATGACAGGTTTCGACTTGGGAATAGAGTTTCATGGTCTCATCAAAGGGAAATGGGGGTATCAGGCAGGAATCTTCAACGGAACAGGGTCAAGCGTGAATACTGCCACAAAAACATTCAGCGACGACTGGCATATACCCTCACTTCTCTATGCCGCACGATTCACTTTCCAGCCTAAGGGAGTTATGCCCGCGACACAAGGCTCTCCCTATCAACTTAATCTTGACAGAATACTGGTGGGAGTGTCTGCCTCAATGAATGTGGAAAGTGAGAATGAAAGCACTAACGACTTCCGTGCCGGACTTGAATTAGCATGGATGCATGACAGACTCTATCTCGCCGGAGAAGCCTACTATATGCACGTGAGTTTCACCAAACGTCAGAAAATCAATGAATCATTCGATTATATGGGAGGTTATGTGCAAGGCGGTTATTTCATCACCGATCATCTCCAGGGCGCCCTGAGATATGATTTCTTTGACCGTAACGGCCTTGACAAGGGAGGGATGCTGAATATGCCTGCGGTCGGAGTGAATTACTATTTCAAAGGAGCAAACCTGAAACTCCAGGGGATGTACCGCTACATGGGTCGCACGGGACACGCCACACAGCTTGACCGAGACAATGACGACTTGGGACTCGCCAAACACAATGCAACTCTGCAGATTCAATATACATTCTGAGGCGCGAGGCTCAAGGCTTTAGGCGCGAGGCGCGAGGCTCAAGGCTCGAGGCTCGAGGCTCGAGATAGTAATTCTCAGAGTGCTCCCGGTGCTCTCTGTGCTCAGAGTGCTCTCAGTGCTCCCAGATTTCAAAGCTCTAAAAATATTCAATATGAAATTCGGAAAATACATACAGGCTCTCTTGATAATTGCCTCAGCTTCTTTTATCTCCTCATGCGATGATGGCAATATCTATCCCGACTCCGGCAAAGATTCAGGTGGGAAAGGATTAAGTGTGGTCATGAAAGGTAATATTACAGGGAACGACGCTTTCTACGGCACTGACTACACGCTGGCTTTGGCTGCCTTCAGCGAAGACAACGATTTTGCTGTCATAACAAAAGGGGTCGGGCAGGGAGAAATGGAAGTGACTCTATCCAATATACCGGCAGAGGCAATAAGCGTAGAACTTTGCGTCATCAACCGCTTGCGCGAAAGAATATTTACTCTTGCATCGCTCCCTCTCGAGGATAATACGAAAGAAACAGTCTCTTTTGATGTAGGGGAAATCGATGCCTCTCCTTATAATGTGATAGCCACAGGTGTATTTGCTGTCAGCTGCAGTCAATGCCACGGAGCAACCGGACATGCCGCTGCCGGACTTGACCTGCATCCTGAAGAAGCTTACCGTATGCTGGTCATCGTGCCTTCCGTAATCGTAGAGGGAGAAATGAGGGTTAAGCCCGGAGATGCCTCGCACTCCACGTTATGGCAAGCTTTAGCCACCAATATTTCCGACAGCTGGGCATTCTCACACAGCAATCTCCTCACATTTGAGAAAACCGACTTCATAGAAACCTGGATTAATCAAGGCATCCCTCAATAAACCCAACTCTGAAACAAATTACCTCATTGCGTTGGTTTTGTCGCCCCGGGAAGTTGGGGACAACTTCCCTCCCCAGTGAATTCCCTCCCCAATAAAACCAAATCATCCAATCACCCAATCACCCAATTAACCCAATCAACCC
>JAIDPA010000024.1 GCA_029062985.1 Muribaculaceae bacterium | reverse complement strand
AAGAAATTAAATATGAACAAACTGATTTTACCATATATTTTTATCCTTTCCTGCTTTCTATGTGCGTGTCAAGATATGGATGACATTCCCACACAGGCAGGTAAAGTTGATGGAGACATAATTTCGCTCAACGTCACTGTTGCCGACAATGTTAAGTCAGGCGATCCGACCTCGCGAGCGAAAGATGAAGGTATGTCCACACATTTTGAGCCGGGCGACTCGGTAGGTGTCATCATTCTCGACAAAAAGGGCGAATTTATCGTGAATAATGCCAAGTATCTTTTAAAAGCGAACACCGATGGCGCCTCCGAATGGACATATTCGGGACTCGGTAAAGATACCCCCTACTACGACACCAAGATGCAAACCTACATCGTCTATTTTCCCTACGACCAGTCCGTGGCTGATGCATATTGCAAGAGCGCTGATGACCTCTTGTCCTTAGACGCTTTCAAGCAGCAGGAGGACCAAACGTCTAAAGCCGCTTATAGCCGTTCCGACGTGATGGCATGGGAGTCGTCCAATGGCCCTCTCAAGGAAATAAAAGCCAAATTGCAGCATCTGCGCAACGGTATATCGCTCGACATTACCGTCCGGTGGAAACTGCTTACTATCGATCCCAAACATTTGAATGATAATCCGCCAATAGATTACAGTAACGAAACATTAATCAATTGGGATGATTCTTATCCGGATGTCGAAGACGTCAGGGAGGTAGTCACCTTTAAGAATCCCTACGAGGCTACCATTAAAGATAAGGATGACAATCTTCTCAAGACCTATCAGGCCGAGGACGGCACTTCCCGCTACATTCTCCCCGATGGATATGAGGGTGAGATAACTTATTACTACAACTATCGTGATTTTATGTACAAAGGGAAATTCGATATTCAACCCTCTAAGACCGGCACACTCTATTGCAAATACGAGACTGTAGATAAGGAAGTTTACAACTATGAGCAGATGATTGTCGGTGATTTTTATTGTAAAAACTCCCAGAATCACGGCTTTGTACTCCCTTGCGAGGCTACCCAATATTTGGATAATGATAACCACCGTTGCATAGGACTGGTGTTACGCACCGACCAACATGACTTCGATAACTCGTCTGACTACAGTGAAACGGGTATAAAAGATGGTAGTTGCCATGGTTATGTCTTGGCGTTGACCGATGTTCAAAATGACCTTAACGACATGTTTGAGTGGGAATTGAATGATTCCTACCTTCCGTATAAGGATGAAAATATACGAGCTCTTATGGAGACAAATATAGATCCCGGAGATTGGAGCGGATATTACAATACTCAAAAGATTCTGAAAGCCTGCGAAGATAACGGGTGGTACAAAAATTATTATCCCGCTGTATATGCTGCATACTATTACGGCAATCTTGCAACCGGGACATATAAATTCACTGACCCCAGTACTAAAAAGGAGCTTAGTAAAACTATTCTCTTCAATAACCGTGATGAGAATACGCCGAGCGGCGGAAAACAGGATGCACAGAATCCCTACGCATGGCAGCAACCTCTGCAGGCTCCTAAGAATACGTCCGGCTGGTACCTGCCGGCTAACGGCATGCTTGTCGAACTTAGGCAATATAAAGACCTTTTTTTGAAGCGCTATGAAGAAATAAAGGAGAAGCTGGCTGACGATGTCCCCTACAAGGAACACATAGGTTGGTTAAAATACCACGACAGTTGGCGCGGCTATCCCTATTACTGGTCTTCCAACGAGAGTGATTTTGAGGGACGAGCGTTATCACATGAATACTCCCCGCTGGATTATACTTATCCTTCCCACAAATCATACCCCTACGCTGTGCGGGCAGTACTGTCCTACTGATTCCAGTCGTCTTTCCTATACACCGATAAATAACCTATTTAATTTGAAGGATGTTTTAATTTGAAGGATGTCCGGTTTTTCAACGAGGATAATCCTGTTCATTCTCAATTAGAGTTGAAATTAAGCGTAAAGTAAAAGGATAATTATCCTTTTACTTTACGCTTAATTTGTATTGTGTCGGGAAATTCTTCTTCGGGTAGGTTTTTTAACAGCTCGTGGTGTCCCTTTTTATTTTTTAAGTTTTCCTCAATTTTTTGCTCAGACGGGGTTATGACGGGAGGAATCTTGGATGATTTATAAGTCAGTCCGAAATACACACACCAAAGGATCGCAAGACAGATGAAAACGATGTCGCAAAGCAACAGTAACGGTCGTCTTTTCCGTCTTGGGGAAGGGGGAAGAATAGCCTCAGCATCAAGAGTCGATTCTTCACTTTCAGGCTTATCGGAAAGTGAATCCTGTTCGGTGTCTACGAGTATTAAATCTTCATCAGTGACAATCCTATCTTCATCTGCGAGTATCACGTCAGAATTGATCGTTGAATTGCTGAATGAGACTGATTCTATCGGTATGAGCCAGCAGGAATAATTGTCGCGGGTACGACTGTCGCAGACAGCTTTGATCTCTGCCATTTTCTCCTCATCGTTCAGTTTCTGATTAGCGAGAATGGAGCAGAGCATTTCGTTGGAAAGCTGCTCAAGGATGCCGTCGCAACAGATGAAGAAATAATCTCCCGCCTTAATGTCGTTGAAAACTGCCACATCTGCCTTGTATCTCCGCTCAAGGTGAGGCTGCATAGCCCGGGTTATGATATTTTTCTGTGGGAAATCGCGGGCTTCCTCTTCAGTCAGTTCACCGGCTTTAAGAAGGTCATTCACAAGGGAATGATCCTCCGATTGGTATATGATGCCACCTCGACCTGTCTCCGGATTGAAAAGAGAAGGGCGGATATGATAGATACGGCTGTCGCCGATATGAGCCATGAGATAATTGTCCAGGTTCAGGCAAAGGCATGTCATGGTGGTGCCGGGCTTCTTTAGAGAATTGGTGTCAATTACATCTAAGGCGTCATAAGCGGCACTCAGTCCTTCCTCGAAAACAGCCGGATCCACCTCTCGACAAACCTTTTGGCGGGAAGAGAGGAAATTTCCCAAAGTGGTTGCTGCTACCCGACTTGCTACTTCTCCGTTGTCGTGGCCGCCCATGCCGTCGCATAGGATAAAGATGCGGTCATTGACAGACGCGGAAATAGGGAAAAGGAAATCTTCCTGATTACCCTTTCTCCCTATTTCCGAAAAACATAAAGGTTTTCTGATTGTAATCATAGTTGAGCTAATCTTGTGGCTTCATCATCATTCGATTCAAGGATAATGTCGGTGGTGCCGAGTGTCAGAACGTCTCCGAATTTTATCACGAGAATATCTCCTCTGTTGATGGGTTTTCCATTCAGTTTTACAATATTCTTGGAATTAATCTCCACGAGGCGATGTTCGTAGCCGTTCCCTTTTTTGACCACATCAATCCTGACGTGCTGTCGACTCATATACATGTCTGTGCTGATCTTTATGTCTGCTGTTCCGGTCTTTGCTCTCCGACCGATAACATTCTGACCCGGCTTAAGCCATTGCACCTCATTGGTAGACTTTACACGAATCTGTCCTACATCCATAGATGAAGCAGGAGGCATAACAAGCTGTGTGGGCATATCGTCGGCTCCGACAGCACCTCGTGAACCGGCACCGAGAAGGTAGACACTTGCCTTAGCCTTGAAGCGGCATTTCGGACATTCAACAATCTTTTCTCGCCAGTCGGGAATTTCATTGAAAGAGAGTTGCTGATTACATTCAGGACAAACTATGAATACCTTTCCCATCACACTTCCATTGCAAGGTCAGCATCATTGGTATAGTCAGGCATCTCGTCCATACCTGTATTGTAAGCCTCGTTCTGCTGCATTGAGGCATTATAAAGTTCTTCCACCTGGATATTGGCACCGGAAACATCGTAAACTTCATTGTCTTCTATTTGACCGTTGTAGTTATCATCGTGGAGGGCTACTTCGATTGTGCCGTCATTATCAATATCTATGAGCATAGCCATGTCTCCCTGTGATTCCACCAGTGCAACATTCATAATATCACCCTGATCGTTTTGCACAGACTGAACTCCGAGCACGTGGATTGAATCGTCGACAGTTTCAACGGTAAGGATTTCAGCATCCGGAGCTACATTATTATCCGCCACCGCTGCCGTATGAGTAGTATGAGCGTGTGATGTGTGGGAAGAGGAGTGATTTGAATGGGAAGCGTATGTCGGGTGAGTTTCAGACACACGGTGGTAATAATCAGCCCGGTCTTGGGTTGACATTTCGTTCCATTCATCTTCGAGATATGTGCCGTAAAGTTGACCGTTATATTCGAAAACACCGCCGGGACCGACCTGAGCGCGAGCCTGGGCGAAGGCATCGCTGAAATTATCGGCTGTCACATGAGCCACTCTGACACCTTCGCTATTCATTACGATCGCTTCCTCCGGAGTCTGAACTACTTCCGGGGATGCTGAAGATTCAGAATTGGAAGTTGATTCTGAATGAGCGGTTGATTCGGGAGTGGCAGTCTCCTGAGCTTCAGTTTGCTGAGGGTTATTTTCCTCCTCCGCAGTAACAATCAATTCATCGGGAGTAGTTTCAGGGGTAGAAGCTGTCGCACCGATAGTTGCGGCACCAACGGCAGCTCCGGCTACAAAACCGCCGGCGCCTGAAGCGACAGCCGCAGCATTAATTTTCTTTTTAGCCGGAGCGGGATTAAAAGAGGGTTTCTGTCCGGGTCCCTGAGAAAAGGGATTATTCAGAATTTTTGTAGTGTCGTTTGCCATCTTTATATAAGGTTTTATAGTTTCGGTTTCGCTAAGCTCAACTTAAGGTTTAAGTGGTTAAAAGGTTATAGCATCCAACCGTATCAGCCTCAATTTGAGCATGAGAAATGTTGAATTAATAATTGTAATGCAAAACTATTGATTGAGTACTGAATTAGCAAACAAAAATACGGATAAAGGATGTAATAGTGGGTCTTATTGACGAAATGATTAAATAACATCTGAGTACATATTTACTTTTACGGAAAAGGAAGAGCGACAGTTTTCAGTTAAGTGCCATAGAGGGTCTCCTAAATTTTTCCTATTTGACAAAACTTTTAGACTGTTAGTAGTAATTCGTCAATATAAATTCACCAGATTGAACGGTTTAATTTTCTTTTAGTTTGATGAGTTATTAATTTGACATAAAAATATATCTATTGGAGTATTCCATCAATAATTTTGCGTGTATTGCCGTCTGGGTAGTAGATAGTACCATCCAGCCATTTATCATTATGCCAGGTACCATAATAATATTCACCATTTTTCCATTTCAAAGTACCCTTTCCTTCTCTTAAACCATTACTAAAGTAACCCTGGTAATATTCTCTGTTATCTGAATCATTTTCATAATAATCAATTGCTCCGTAACCGTTAGGCGTATTTTCATAACCATTCCAATGAACTTCTCCCGTAAATTTACCGACAGAATTGTAATTTTCAATATATTCTGGGTGGTATTGGTTGACTGCACTTACTGAATCTGCAGCTGCAGGAGCGATTGAATCTACTACCACTTCTATTATTTCAACAACTTCAATGGAATCAGAGTCAGCTGGTGATACCAAAGGAGTATAGGATCTTTGACATTGAGATATAATAATTCCTAATATACCAATAATGATGAATATAAGTGAAAATAATAATCCAAAGATTAATTTACTATGTTCGAAAATATGGTTATTGTCATTATTTTGCGTAAATTTCTTTGCACTAATCTTTTTTATATTTTTTGAAGAATCTGTGAATTTTTTAAATTCATTTGTCAAATTGATTATTTTTGGAGTTATGGATGTTTTATTAATTAACTGTAAAGTAGTTAGGAATATTTGCAAATTCATAAATCTTTCGCTTTTTTTGACTTGCATCGCTAACTGTACTGTTTTCGATACGGGCTGGGATATATAATATGGAAGGTTGAGACCCTCCATCGCTATAATAGAGGCGGAAGGTGGAGTTTTTCCTGTTATAAGAAAAAGGAGGGTAGCGCCGAGCGAGTAGATATCGGTTTGGGGAGAGAATTCGGAGACGGTTCCGTGTGTGTACATTTCAATCGGGGAATAACCTTGGCTAACTCCCTGGAGGAGGGTTGAGGTTGACTCGTTGTCTTTGTCATATTGTTTTGATTGACCGAAGTCGATGAGGATAGGAGAGTCGTTATCCTTACGGATGATGATGTTGGCTGGTTTTACGTCGAAGTGGGTCATCTTTCGGTCGTGGATGTAACAAAGTGCTTCCCCAACTTTGCAGATATATTCCACTGCTTTCTTTTCAGGTAGGGGTCCTTGGTGCTTAACCATCTCGTTAAGGTTTATGCCATCAATGTAATCCATGACATAGTAAGCTGTATCATTCTCCTCGAAAATGTCATGAATCTTTATAATACCAGGATGATCGAGTTTGGCGATGTTTTTGGCTTCCTTAATGAAGCGGCGTTTCAGTTTCTCTACCAATTCAATTTGGTTAGGTCTGTAGATCTGGAGAGTGGAAGTATCCTCGTCACGCCAGCAGAAATCTTTTGGAAAAAATTCCTTGATAGCGACCAGTTTATCAAGGATTGAGTGTTCTGCAAGGTAGGTAATGCCAAAGCCTCCTTGTCCGAGGACACGGATTATTCGGTATTTGCCGGATTGAAGGAGGGTATTTGATTTGAGAAGCATATTTACCGGGATTATACGAAAAATAATGATTATTCCTTTTGTTTAAGTTCTTCCTCAACTAAGCGTACACGGGCTTGTAACTCTTCTGCCGATGGTAGGAAATTTGAAGGATGTGTTATCTGGACATTATCATAAGAAGCTACACCCATAGGTGTCTGAACACCTTTAAAGGCCCAACGTACTTCTGTTTCATCTTTATCACTGCATATCAAAAGTCCAATCGTTGGATTATCATCAGGTCCTTTCAACAGTTCGTCTACTGCATTTACGTAATAATTAAGTTTTCCTGCGTATTCGGGATCAAAGGGTCTGATTTTTAACTCAACTACAACGTAAGCCTTCAATCGAATATGATAAAACAACATATCAATCTTACGTGTACGATTTCCCACAATAAGTTCTTTCTGACGGCCGACAAATGCAAAGCCAGTACCAAGTTCGAGTAGGAAACGAGTGATATTCTGTTCAAGAGCAGTTTCCAATTGTTCTTCCTTATAATTAGCAGGAACAGTGATAAAGCTAAAGTCATAATTATCCTTGGTGATTTCTTGTGCCATTCGACATTGAGATTCCGGAAGATAATCAAGGAAATTACTTATAGCTTTTCCTTGAGCTTTGTAAAAATTAGATTTAATTGAATTATCTAATGTCTGACGACTCCAACCCCCAATTATACACTCACGAATATAAAATATTGCCTCATCAATTGCCTCACATTTTGTGATTATATTAACTTGATGGCGCCAAGGAACAAGTCCAAGAACAGAAGGAAAGTCTGAGTCTATTTCTGTACCAAGTTGGTGCAGTTTAATAATCTTCTGGTTATTATTATTTTGTAATTCTGCACCAAGTTGGTGCAGTTTTTCACGAGCCTCGGGGTTCGAAAAATATAGATACCATTTTTTCATATTCCATAGATTTCTGCTCCCAAATCCTTTATCATTAGGGAAAGCCTCTTGCAAGTCAAAGCTAAGTTGTTCAACTACTCCGGTTCCCCATTTTTCTTCGGCTTTTCGGAATACCAAGTCACGGCCAATACTCCAGTTGAATAAGAGTTTTTCTGTATTGACTTTTACTGCGGCTTTAATCTGAGCGGATAAATATCTACGTCTTATTTCAGATACCCATGCAGTGTAATCTGAGTCAATTTTGAAATCCTTGACTCTTACGATGTGTGGTTCCATTTGTAATAAATTTTCTGTCATTACAAAGCAAAATTAGTGGAATATCCTGATATTCACAAGTCATAGGAAGGATTAATTCTGACTGATATTATGTATATTATACATAATGTACAATGAATATAAGTCGGAAAGTAAAGATAGTAATGCCGAAGCCGCCTTGTCCGAGGACACGGATGATTCGGTATTTGCCGGATTGAAGTTCTGTATTTTCTTTGAGATTCATAATTTTTGGATTTATTCGGGGCACAGCTCCTTATGGGAACGGCTTCGAGGTGTGTTTGTTAAGACAAAGCCTTTTACAGGAACGGCTTCGCGTTACTGCGTTTTTAAGCTATACTGCTTAATGGAAATGACTTCGCATTTGGAGGCTTAGTCTGGAGAGAGGATTTGCCTATAATATCGGGAAAACGGAATTATCGAAGATTTTTTCTACGAGGTCGTTATAGAGCCGGGCATTTGGTTTGTCACCTTTCGGAACAAAGAAAATGGCGCAGTAGAACAGTTCACCTGATTTTACCACTTTGGCATAGTAGATCTTGTCCTGATATGTACCTGAGTTGACTGCCCAATTATTATTTTGAGTAGAATAAGTGATGTTGAAGTCATTCGTTAGTTGAGAAACCACTTCGTGGGGCGTCCCATCGTAAGGAGTGATACAAGAGAGAATGAAAGCACCATTGTCAGCTGAATAGGTCATCCAGCCGTCTTCATCAACTGAAGAATTAGTAAGGAAATCAGGAATCAACATGTAGCCTGTGTAATCATTGTCCATACGGCGACGAGTGCAACTCGAACTCAAAGTGGGTTCTTCCTCTACCCATACTGCTACTGAGTCAGCAGCTGCCGGTAATTCTTCAACCGGAACTTCTTCGACTTCCACAACTTCAACTGCAACAGTGTCGGAATCGTTTGCAACTGCCTTTGAAGAATGCCCGACAGACAGGATAATAATTTCAATGATTGCAAAGACTACTACCAACGCGACAATTATCCATATCCACGTGTTATTTTTCTTGTGTTTTATTTCACGCCTCGTGGCAGGATTCGATTGGTAAGGAGAATTAGATGAAGAACGGGAAGCGCCGGACGCAACCGGTGGTTTCGGAGGGGGAGGTGGTGTGGTTCCTCCTCCCGGAAGAAGCACAGTATCCTCATCAGCCTCTGTATTAAGCTGCTGCACAAATTTACTGATGGATTGATGTCGGTTTCCCGGGCGAACAGCCATTGCTGTCTTTACAATAGACTGAACTTCATTTGATGCCCCCGGAATATTTGGAACACCATCAATAGCAATTTCACTTGCATTCGGCGGAACTTTCCCCGAAAGAAGATAATAGAGAGTAGCGCCAAGGGAGTAGATGTCAGTATGAGGAGAGAAAGTATCAAGCGAACCGGGATTATATAATTCGATAGGGGAGTAGCCCTGACTTACACCATTAAGCATAGTAGAGGTGGCATCGCCGGAAGCATCATATTGTTTTGACAGACCGAAATCTATCAGTATGGGCATATCGTCGCTCCTGCGTATCATAATGTTAGCCGGTTTCACGTCGAAATGGGTCATATTCTTAGAGTGGATATAATCCAAAGCCTCACCCACTTTTTGGATATACTCCACAGCTTTCTTCTCCGACAGCGGTCCGTTGCGCTTCACAATCTCATTGAGGTTATCACCCTCAATATAGTCCATCACGTAGTAGGCAGTATTGTTCTCCTTGAAAATGTCCTGAATCTTTACGATTCCAGGATGATCAAGGTTGGCAATGTTCTTAGCCTCCTTCATGAAACGGTTTAGGAGTTTTTCTACAGTTTCCGCATTGTTGGCAGTGCCGAGAGTCAGATGGCTTGTATTGTCGCGCCCGCAGAAACTCTTTGGAAAGAACTCTTTTATAGCAACTATTTTATTGAAGAAGACATTTTCAGCGAGGTATGTGATACCGAAACCTCCCTGCCCGAGGACACGGATGATTCGGTATTTGCCGGATTGAAGTTCTGTATTTTCTTTTAATTTCATATTTCCCGAATGAAAGCGGGGCACTTGCCCCGGCAAGGGACAAGCTCCGCATTATACTTATTTCTTTTATTTCCTTTTATATTCCACAATCTTCAGGTTATCATCAAACTTGCCCCACATTACGGGATGCTGTCTGCCTCCGCTGCGTTTCTTGACATTCTCGCTCACGAAGAGGAAAAGTTCCTTTGCAGTAACGATTCTGTTACGGTCGTTATCCGCTCCACCTTTTAATCCCATGAGCAGGAACTTGGTAAACATCCCATTGTCATCATTTTTCAATTCAATTGAATATTCACTACCGCGGGAAGAAAGAAAAAGCAAAACATCGTTGGTTTGAGGTTTGGCAGGTTTCTTGCCTGTCTGACGTATCGCACCGCTATTGCAGGCATCCGCAAATATAAATTTCCCCTTAGCCCTTGATTTAGCCATTATGGAAATTACTTCCTTATAAGAAAGGCCCTCTTCGATGCACGTCATTTCGTAGGGACAAAAGCCACCGGGATAACCGTGACCGCTGAAAAAGAAGATGATCTTGTCAGTCTCGCTTGCTTTGTCGAATTGGTTTCGGAGACATTTAAGAATCTCCGATTTTGTGGCGTCCTTACCCGTAAGGGATGTAACATTATCTGTAGCCTTCCTATAGAATGCAGCCACATCCTTGGCATCCTTTACGGGGAGACGGAGATTCTTCACCTTCGGGGAAGCATATTCCGAAATTCCTACGCACACGACGTATGTTTCGCTCTTTATAGGTAAAGCTAAGCAGATTATAGCTAATATGACAATAAGATAACTTCTCATTTAATAAATCTTACTTTGCAATGAGGGCATTTGTCGATATTTCGAGATATATACTCATAATCCCTGTCAGAAAAATTCTTTTTACAGTTGGGACAAACATATCGCCTTTCAAAATCTTTTCTACGTTCGGTTTTCTCTTTAGGAGTTTCAGCATTCTTTATACCGACGAAACTATAAATGTTGCCTAACACTCCGACACCTGTCAGCACGTAAGCCACCGGACCCATAAAAAACAGAGTAGGCATAACACACATCGTGAAGATGCCGAGACCTGTGCGGGTAAGGTTAATGGAACGTTGTTTGTTGGCAATATCGAGATTTGTTTGCTCATAATCGTCCCATATTCTTTTGAGATGCACGATGCTTACGCTCTTCTCCTGCTGCTGTGGAGGTGGAGGAGTGGAGCCGCTTGGCGGAGAGGATGGTTTCCTGTCCAGCGCAAGAAGTTCACGTAAGGTTGACTTGAAATAGGGTCCGAGCTGAATTACGCTGTCAGCTTTGACATGACCGCTTCTGATTACATCCATTCCGTCAACCTTTGTGCCGTTTGAGCTAATGTTTTCGAGCGTGAACGTGCCGTCGCCGTTTGGGGAGACCTTGCAGTGCTGTTTGCTGACAGTTGCATCAGTGATGGGAACGGGCTGATTGCCTCTTCTTCCTATGATTATTTCCATTGTCCTTTGTCGGTGTAAAGTTGTTTCAGATTCTTTAGAGCCTCCTTGGAGATCGAAAGGTCAAATACTATCGGAGAGTTGAAATCGGTGAGAGACAGACGTTGGCGTTGAATGTTAATCTGAAAAATGAATCGGCTGTTGATGATATGTTTTTTGCCAATACGGATGAAATATTGTGCATCCTCTTTAAATTCGTCGGAGATCAGTTTTTCTATATTCACGAGACTCGTAAGGAGCGTAGCTTTTGCTCCATTGATAAAATATAAATGGCAATAATTGGCATCTGCTTCAAAGTAAGCCACTTTATCCAATTTCACTTTTATCAATTCATCCCTTGTATTGAAAAAGAGAGTGGTGTTAGAAGTTTTCAGTTGACTCATTGATTCGTTTCATTTTGATGGAGTGATGTCTTCGTCAGGTTAATTTGCAAAAGTTGAGAACGAGCTTTTAAAATAGGGAGGGGCGTGGACCCTCGTTGCTCGCTGCGGCTCTGGACTGCCGATCATACGCAACATTTAATGAGCCCACGCCTTATCCATATAAATATCGGCGTGAGCGCCATCTTATGTTGTCCGTATGATTGAAAATTGTCCAGATTTTCAGCTGGGGACAACGTCATCCTGACGCTCATTCTTATCTGTCTACCGAGATTGGGGTATTATCCCATGCCCGGATTCATTACAACTCTCGACTCTTCGGGAGGCTTTCTGAATGCAAAGATAAAACTTTTTTATGACTTTCACGATTTTTACAGTGTTTTTTCTTTTCCTAATATCGTCAGAAACAGTCCCTGGTCCGGAAAAAGAAAACAAGATTCTAACGGAATAAGCTATCGACTTAGCCGACTTTTTCTGTAGAAAAGGAAAAATGTGAATAGAGGTTAGTATTAGACTTGGAAAAATGTGAAATTTTGGATAAAAAGTCTTGGAAAAATGTGAAATTATTGGTAATTTTGAAGTGAATTAATTAATTTATCGGATGATACAACTTAGGAGGAAAATAGATTCATTCTTGGATGAATGGAAGAACAGGCAGGGGCATAAACCATTGGTTGTTAAAGGTGCTCGACAAATAGGGAAAACATATTCCATTGATGAATTCGGGAAGAAAAATTATACTTATTTCATATCCATCAATTTCATTCTTCAGCCCGAATATAAGGCAATTTTCGATAACGGATATGATGTGGATTCCATTATAAAGAATATTTCTTTTATAAACCCTTCACTAAAGTTTGCAGCAGGAGAAACTCTGATTTTTTTTGATGAACTTCAAAACTGTCCGTCGGCAGCCACTTCATTGAAATCTTTCGCTATAGATGGCAGATTTGACGTGATATGCTCAGGATCGCTGATGGGAATCAATTATAATGAAATAGAATCGAATGCTGTCGGGTATAAGGAGGATTATGAAATGTTTTCATTGGATTTTGAAGAATTCCTTTGGGCGAGAGGATATACTGATGAAATGATAACTGATGTGAGCCAATATCTTTTTGATGTCAAACCATTGCCTCAAATTATTTTCGGAAAATTGTCGGATATTTTTAAAGACTATATGGTAGTGGGAGGTATGCCGGCAGTTGTAGACAGCTTTATTTCACAAGGTAATTTTTCAGGCACACTGAGCATTCAACGTCAGCTGCTGCTCGATTATCAGGAAGATATTACAAAATATGCAGTTGGATTAGACAAGGGTAAGATTCTAAATGTCTATAATCATATTTCAACATTTCTGGCTCAAGAGAATAAGAAATTCAGAATTTCAAAAGTTGGACTTCACGCAAGAAACAGGGATTACATAGGCGTCGTGGACTGGCTTGGGTCAGCAGGAATTGTAAATGTTTGCTATTGTCTGGATATGCCGGAACTACCGCTTAAAGGAAACTATAATCCGGATATGTTCAAACTTTATTATCAGGACACAGGACTGCTTGTCGCCTCCCTTGATGAGGAGGCGCAGATAGATCTCAGAGTCAACAGAAATTTTTCAACCTATAAAGGTGCTCTGTACGAGAATGTAGTTGCTGATATGCTTAGAAAGGCGGGGTATGGTCTATATTACTATCGGAATGAAAAATCCACAGTTGAAATGGATTTCTTCATCCGATCAATACAGTCGCTTGTGCCGTTGGAGGTAAAGGCAAACGACGGGGCGACCCGGTCACTGCAGAATCTTACAGATGGACGCTATCCTGATATTAAATTCGGGATAAAACTATGTAATAAAAATATCGGATTCAATGACCGGTTCTATACTATTCCTTATTTTCTTGTCTTCGCATTGAAGGCTTTTCTCCGAACACGATAATGATGATTTCCTTTAAAGTTGTTGTTAAATGAAGGTAATAACAAGATTATTAATAATATTATTAAAGGATATGTAATGAAGCAGGTTTGCGATTACCTGAAAGAGGAGAATTTGATATGAATACATTAAAATATAAAGGATTTATTGGATCGGTTGCTTTCAGTGAGGAGGATAATGTATTTTTCGGGAAGATTGAGGGGATTGAAGGATTAGTTAATTTCGAGGGGGAGAGTGTGAAGGATTTGACAGACGCATTTCATGAGGCTGTAAATGATTATCTTGCTTATTGTAAAGAAGAAGGTGTTGAGCCGCGTAAAAGTTATTCCGGAAGTCTTAATGTAAGACTAACGCCTGATTTGCATAGCAGGGTGGCTTATCTTGCCAAAGAAGCGGGTGTTTCGATTAATTCCTTTATACGAAAAGCGGTAGAAAAGCAAGTTGCGGGAATGCTTTGATTTGCAGGATTGGGATTTTTTTATTAATTTTGCAGCGTTTTTCGGCAGTTTAACTCTCTTATTGGAGTGAAAGCACTGAAAGACAGAGTAATAATCATAAATAATAACGAAAAACGTATGAATTGCTACGAAACCGTTTTCATTTTAACTCCCGTTTTGTCTGACGAACAGATGAAGGAAGCGGTAGAAAAATTCAAAGGCGT
>JAIDPA010000239.1 GCA_029062985.1 Muribaculaceae bacterium | reverse complement strand
TCAGTATCAGTACCTCCTCCCCCGACTCACAAGAATGTGGACCCACCTCGAACGTCAGCGGGGCGGTATCGGTATGAGTGGTCCGGGTGAAAAGCAGATAGAGACCGACCGCCGTATAATCCTTGACAAGATTTCACGCCTGAAGGAGGAACTTCAGCACATCGACCGTCAGAAAAGCATTCAACGCAAAAACAGAGGTAAACTGACCAGAATTGCTCTCGTGGGATATACCAACGTCGGAAAATCCACTCTCATGAATCTGCTGAGCAAAAGCGATGTCTTTGCCGAGAATAAACTGTTTGCCACTCTTGACACCACCGTGAGGAAAGTGATTATCGACAATCTCCCCTTCCTCCTCACCGACACTGTAGGATTTATACGTAAGCTTCCGACTCATCTCGTGGATTCATTTAAATCTACTCTCGATGAAGTGCGTGAGGCTGATATCCTGGTGCATGTGGTGGATGTGTCCCATCCCGGATTTGAGGAACAGATCGAAGTGGTCAACAAAACTTTACTTGATGTGTGCGGGGCAGATGCCAAACCGGTTATAATGGTTTTCAATAAGATAGATGCCTTTCAATATACACCTAAAGACCCCGACGACCTCACCCCTGCCACCCGTGAGAATATTTCTCTTGATGAATTCAGAGACACCTGGATGGCAAAGATGGCAAACAATTGCGTGTTCATCTCAGCTAAAGAACGAATCAACATCGATGCTCTGAAAGAGATGCTTTACCAAAAGGCGAAAGAGATTCATACGGAAAGATTCCCGTATAATGATTTTCTCTTTCAAAAATATGATGAAGACTATGGAAACGAAACTGGAGAATGACAAAATGACTCCGAAGCGTCTCGAGTGGTGGCAACGCGCCCGACTTGAGAACCAGGGCTGTTCTTCCGATAATTGGGAGCTGGTAAGGTTTTCTCCGGGAGTTGACCTTTCCTGCATCCGTAATGTCCATTTCAGCGGAAAAGTCACCGTCGAAGAGGGAGCTCGGCTCCGGAATGTGCCCGGAGGAATCATCAACTGTCATATCGGAAAAAATGCTACAATAGAAAATGTAGGGCGCATAGTCTACGAGCAGGAAGCCTCCTGCGGAGTAGGCATTTCAATTGCGGCTCTTGATGAGACGGGGTCGCGTCCCGTATATGCTTATCCGGGTTTATCTTCCCAGATTGCCACCCTAATGGCGAGAGTGCCGAAATGGGTTGAGAAAAAACTGCAGCCGGGGCTTGGAGATTTTCTTGATTCCAAGGCTGTCCCTGCCTCCATCGGAGATGGGGCAATAGTGCGCGACTGCGGCATTCTCTCAAACGTCAGTGTAGGTAAAAATGTCACCGTAGAGGGCGCATCATCCCTTCGTAACGGTGCCATTCTTAACAATGCGGCTCCCGGCAGAGAACTGGCATACGTCGGAGGCGGAGTGGATGCTGAAAACTTCATTATTGAAGATGGTAACGTCGACTCAGGATGCATACTGCGTAATTGCTATGTGGGTCAGGGGGTAACCTTGGGAAAAGGATTCACCGCTCATGATTCGTTATTCTTTGCCAACTGCTCTTTTGAAAACGGAGAGGCTTGCGCCATTCTTGCCGGTCCGTACACTGTCAGTATGCACAAAGCCACTCTGCTTATCGGGTGCCAGACATCTTTCATGAATGCAGGGTCTGCCACAAATCAGAGCAACCACATGTATAAGCTCGGTCCCGTACATTGGGGCATCATGGAGAGGGGCGTAAAAACTTCTTCGGGTGCTTATCTTATGTTCGGAGCAAAGATCGGGGCGTTCACTATGGTCATGGGTCCGCATAAGACTCATCCCGATTCCTCTTCTTTCCCGTTCTCCTATCTGTTCGGCGATGAGCGAGGAGCTACGGTAGTGGTGCCGGGCGCTATGTTGCGCTCTTGCGGACTGCTCCGCGATGAAAAGAAATGGCCCACCCGCGACAGACGACTCAAGCGCAAGCTTCCTCTCAACGACCGTATAGTCTTCAACGTGCTCAATCCTTTCACGGCTGACAGTATGCTTAAGGCAATCGACACCATTACCGAACTTCTCTCGCATCCGGCTGATGACGACCTCTACGTACGTTATAAAGGAATGAAATTCACGCGGGCAGCGCTCGAAAGAGCAAAGACCCTTTACACAGCTGCCCTCTTTAAATATCTTTCGCTCACACTTCCTGACGGTAAAATTCCGGCTTCCGATGGTGAGAAAGCGGGAGAATGGGTAGATGTAGGCGGTCAGATAATGCCCCGGGAAACTCTTGAGAAAGCTCTGGAATGTGAAGACATACCCAAGGCGGAAGAGATATTCAGCGAGGCTTATGCAAGATATGCGGAAGAGGAACGTCGATGGATAGGACGCCGTTTCGGAGAATGGTGGAGAAAACGCGAAGACAGAATAAAGCTCGGTGCAGCTCAGTTTGATGCCATGGTGGAAGACGACCGCGAGGAATATCTGTCCAACCTGGCGCGCGAGACGGAAATGCTGAGTCTGTAGTCTGTAGGCTGTAGGCTTTAGGCATTAGGCATTAGGCATTAGGCATTAGGCGGAAGGCTCAAGGCTCTCAGTGCTCAATTAACTCGAGCCTCCATCCTAATGCCTAACGCCTAATGCCTAATGCCTACAGCCTAATGCCTAAAAACTTTTCAATTTAAAATTGAAATATTTGGATAATAGCAAAATAATCACTACCTTTGCGGCGCTCGTGAGGGTTTCTCCCCGCGAGGTAGAGAATTATCAACTTATTTATTAACTTTTAATGACTGAATCAAAAGTTCAAACCCCGATTGAAGATTTCGATTGGGAAGCCTATGCAAATGGCGAAACAGCTGGTTCGAAGAGCCGCGAGGAGCTTATAAACACCTACGACGAGTCTCTTAAGACAGCTAAAGACAACGAAGTGGTGACCGGCGTGGTTAAATCCATCTCAAAACGTGAAGTTCGTGTCGATATCGGCATGAAATCAGACGCTATCATCCCTGTTTCTGAATTCCGCTACAATCCTGACCTCAAGGTCGGTGATGAAGTAGAGGTATTCATTGAGACGCTTGAAGACAAGAATGGTCAGCTCCGTCTTTCTCATAAGAAAGCTTGCCAGACCCGTAGCTGGGATCGTGTCAATCAGGCACTCGAAAACGACGAAATCATCAAAGGCTATGTCAAATCACGCACTAAGGGCGGCATGATTGTGGACGTATTCGGCATCGAAGCATTCTTGCCCGGTTCTCAGATTGACGTTCGCCCCATCCGCGACTACGATGTGTTCGTCGACAAGACAATGGAATTCAAGGTTGTTAAAATCAACCAGGAATATAAGAACGTGGTCGTTTCTCACAAAGCTCTTATCGAAGCTGAGCTTGAGGCACAGAAGCGTGAAATCATCTCCAAACTCGAAAAGGGTCAGGTGCTCGAAGGGAAAGTTAAGAACATCACTCCTTACGGTGTGTTCGTCGACCTCGGCGGCGTAGACGGTCTTGTCCACATCACCGATCTTTCTTGGGGTCGCGTTTCAGATCCTCGCGAAGTTGTCGAGCTTGATCAGGACATCAAAGTCGTTATCCTCGACTTTGACAATGAGAAAAAGCGTATCGCTCTCGGCGTTAAGCAGCTTCTCCCCCATCCCTGGGATGCTCTCGACCAGACTATCAAGGTTGGCGACCATATCAAGGGCCGCGTAGTCGTTATGGCTGACTACGGTGCTTTCGTTGAGGTTCAGCCCGGTGTTGAAGGTCTAATCCACGTTTCTGAAATGTCTTGGAGCCAGCATCTCCGCAGCGCTCAGGATTTCTTGAAGGTCGGCGACGAAGTTGAGGCTGTTGTCCTCACTCTCGACCGTGAAGACCGCAAGATGAGCCTCGGCATCAAGCAGCTCAAGAAAGACCCATGGGAGAATATCGAAGAGAAATATGCTATCGGCTCTCGCCACACTGCTAAAGTGCGCAACTTCACTAACTTCGGCGTATTCGTTGAAATCGAAGAAGGCGTTGACGGTCTGATCCATATTTCTGACCTCTCCTGGACTAAGAAAATCAAACACCCCTCTGAATTCACTCAGGTTGGAAACGACATCGAAGTTCAGGTGCTCGAAATAGACAAGGGCAACCGTCGTCTCTCTCTCGGCCACAAGCAGCTCGAAGAAAATCCCTGGGATGTATTCGAGACTATCTTCACTGTAGGCTCTATCCATGAAGGCACTATCACTGAAGTGATGGATAAGGGTGCAGTCATCGCTCTTGAATATGGTGTTGAAGGTTTCGCAACTCCCAAACACCTTGTTAAGGAAGACGGCAGCCAGGCTAAGCTTGACGAAAAGCTCAACTTCAAGGTGATTGAATTCAACAAAGACAGCAAACGCATCATTCTCTCACACAGCCGTATCGCTGAAGACGCTAACAAGGCTGAAGCTCGTGCTCAGCAGCGTCCCGCAGCTAAGAAGCCCCGTCGCGAAGAAGAGCAGGTAGCTACTCCTTCTATCGAGAAAACTACTCTCGGCGACCTCGGAGCGCTTCAGGCTCTCAAAGAGCAGATGCAGAAAGAAGGTAAATAAAAATTAACCTACGAAAGGTTTTGTAATTTACCTCAATATCCAAATTAAAATGGGAAAACTTCTGTTTTCCCATTTTTTTTTGTAATTTTACACCCTAAATTACTTTTTACTGTAGTCAGCATGAAGCCTATTCTGCTCATAACACTTCTCTTTATGACTTGCTGCATAGCATTCGGGGCTGGCAGTGGGGTACCCCCTCGTGGCTGGGAGCAAGTGAGGACAGAGATTCAGGATGAGACTAAGACTGTTGCTAAAGAGGCTGAACTCGAGGTTAAGGTCAGTCCGGGATTCATAATCGTCTCGGCTTCCTCCCCCGTTCAGATAAAAGTGTTTACTATCCTGGGGCGTCTCGTCTCGGAAGAGAATCTCCCGGCAGGCATTTCACGTCTTCAGCTTCCTGCCCACGGAGTCTACATTATCAAAGCGGGCTCACTGACATGCAAAGTGGCAGTCTGATGCCATTTCAATTCATATCCTCTAATACAATAAATTCTTAACTTATACATATCAATAACTATGAAAGAGCCAGAAATCGATTGGAGCAACCTCTCCTTCAGTTATCTGAAGACCGATTACAACGTGAGGTGCACATACAAGGATGGCAAATGGGGCGAAATCGAAGTTTCAGATTCTGAATTTATTCCCCTCCATATAGCTGCCTCTTGTCTTCACTACGGACAGGAATCGTTTGAAGGCCTCAAAGCCTTCCGTGGGAAAGATGGTAAAATAAGGGTATTCAGAATGGACGAAAACGCTCGCCGCTTTATTCGTTCTGCTGAAGGAGTCATGATGCAACCCCTCCCTGAAGAACTTTTCTGCGAAATGGTGAGAAAAGTGGTTAAGCTCAATGAACGTTTCATCCCTCCTTACGGCACAGGGGCATCCCTCTATATACGTCCGCTTGAAATAGGAATCACTCCCCGCGTTGGAGTCAGCCCGGCGACTGAATACACGGTCATAATGCTCGTAACCCCCGTCGGACCATATTTCAAAGAAGGCTTCAAACCCACAAAAGTATGCCTCAGCAGAGAATATGACCGCGTTGCTCCGAAAGGAACAGGCTCAATTAAGGTCGGCGGCAATTACGGCGCTTCTCTCGTTGCCGGAGAAAAGGCTCACGAACTCGGATATTCCGTGATGCTCTATCTTGATCCTAAAGAGAAAAAATATATAGATGAATGCGGAGCTGCCAATTTCTTCGGAATAAAGGATAACCGATACATCACTCCTGCGAGTGAATCTATTCTCCCCTCAATCACCAACAAGAGTCTCCGTCAGCTCGCACGCGACATGGGAATGACCGTCGAAGAACGCCATGTCCCTCTCGAAGAGATTTCCACTTTCGACGAAATCGCTGCCTGCGGCACTGCTGCCGTATGCTCTCCCGTTTCAGAAATTGACGACCTTGACACCGGCGAAAAATATATCATTTCCAAGGACGGCGAAGCAGGTCCGGTGACCACCCTTCTTTATAATAAAATCCGGGGCATCCAATATGGAGAAGAACCGGATGTACACGGATGGTGTGAGATTATCGAATGACACTTCTGACTCCTGAAATAGAAAGTCTTTTCCAAAGATACTATCGGAATGACCAAGACCTTCTCGCCACAGTTCTGATCCATTCGGAATGTGTGGCGAGGAAGGCTCTTGACATAATAGAGAAGAAAAAACTGGACGTCGATACCGACTTCGTTAAAGAGGCTGCCATGCTCCATGATATTGGAGTGGTCAAATGCGATGCGCCGGCTATCTTGTGCCGCGGCTCACTCCCGTATATCTGTCATGGAATTGAAGGACGCCGTATGCTCGAAGAAGCCGGAATGTCGCGTCATGCTTTGGTCTGCGAAAGGCACACAGGCTCCGGACTTACGGCGGAAGATATAATCCGTCAGAATCTCCCTCTGCCCCGCCGCGATATGTGCCCGGTGAGCATGGAGGAGAAACTTATCTGTTATGCCGACAAATTCTTCTCAAAATCCGGAAATCTTACGGAAGAGAAAGCATTGGATAAAATAGAGCGGCAGATGAGAGCTTTCGGCGATGACTCCTATTCCCGTTTCATGAAATTGCAGGCTATTTTCGGAGTATAAACGCTTTTCACGATTTTTAAAACTTTATATTGGTTTTTATTGCTAACTTTGCAGCGTCAGTAATAAAATCCTCAACCAATATTAAACAGCCATCATTGAGGCGAATTTTCTTATATATCACGGCAATGGCGTCTTTAGGCTTTGCCATTGCCCAGCAGGTCTCCGATCCTTCTCCAAGGCTGACGAAGGCTGAGACCGTCCCCTCCGATTCGTCGGGGGGCACACAGTTTGTGCCTATTGATACCTTAAGATGGAGTGCGGATTCGGTGGTCGTCAGAAATGATACCGTTTTCTTCGGATATGATTCGATTTTCGTAACTCAGGATTCCATAGAAGCCCTTCCCGACTCCGGATACAGGGCAAGACGGGGCTCTCCTCTTCCTTCCGACTCTTCACGCTCCACTCTTTCGCGTATCAACCGAAACAAGGTAGACCTTGATGCCACAGTTCATTTTGACGCTACTGACTCTCTTGTGATGTTCGGTCAGAACAACGCTTATCTGTATGGCGACGGAAAAGTGGAGTATGGGCAGTTTAAGCTTAATGCTCAGGAGATACGCATGGATCTTGACAAATCTACAGTATATGCCTCCGGAGCCATAGATTCTACCGGAAATCTCTCCGGAAATCCGGTTTTCTCTGACGGCGGCGATGAGTATGAGTCGAAGGAGATGACCTACAACTTCAAGACTGAACGCGGCTTCATCACCAACGTCATCACCGAACAGGGAGAAGGCTATCTGACAAGCGCGGCATCAAAAAAGATGGAAGACGGCTCGTTTTATGTCGAGAACGGTAAATACACAACATGTGATGATCACGAGCATCCTCACTTCTATTTTAATGTGACGCGCGGAAAGATGATTCCCAAAAAGAATATTGTCACTGGTCCCGTGTATATGGTTCTTGCCGACGTGCCTCTCCCCCTTGCGTTGCCTTTCGGTTTCTTCCCCTTCACAAAAGATTACTCAAGCGGTGTGATAGTCCCCACATTCGGCGAAGACTATAACCGCGGCTTCTATCTCAGAGACGGAGGATATTACTTTGCCATAAACGACAATGTCGATCTCGCACTCCGTGGAGAAATCTATACGAAAGGTTCGTGGGGTATTTCGGGACACTCTTCTTATGTCAAGAGATACAGATTCCGAGGCAACTTCGACATATCATACATCACCACCATATACGGCGACAAGGGAAGTCCTGACTATTCCAAACAGAAGAACTTTCAGGTAATCTGGAGTCATTCTCAGGATACGAAAGCGAACCCCAACATGAATTTCTCGGCGTCAGTCAATTTCACCACCTCCGGTTATACCCGTAACGACCTCAACTCATATTATAATTCCTCGTTTACGGAAAATACGAAATCGAGCACCGTGAATATGACCTACCGCTTTCCCGGGACAAAATGGAGCCTTTCGACGACAGCCAATATTTCGCAGCGAACACAAGACTCCACATTGTCAGTGTCATTCCCCAACATCAACGTCACTCTTTCGCAGACTGCTCCTTTCAAAAGGAAAAAATCAGTCGGTGGCGAGCGTTGGTATGAGAAGATCAAGCTCTCCTATTCAGGACAGTTCCAGAACTCGCTAACTGCCCGGCAGGATGTATTTTTTCAGAAGAGTCTCATAAAGGACTGGCGAAACGGCTTAAAGCACTATGTCCCCATTTCTGCCACATTCTCTCTCTTCAAATATATAAATATATCCCCCCAGATATCTATCAACGACCGTATGTATTCTTCCAAGATACGTCGTCAATGGGACACTCAGGCATCGCGTGAGGTAATGGACACAACATACGGATTCTATAACCTGTTTGATTTTAATGCGTCGCTTTCGTTCGATACTAAAATCTATGGCTTCTGGAAACCCTTGAAAATATTCGGCGACAAAGTCCAGATGATCCGACACGTCCTCACACCGACTGTTTCGCTGAATGCCTCCCCCGACTTTTCCGATCCAATGTGGGGAATCTACGGCTCTTATAATTATATTGATACCCAGGGAGTGACTCAGTTCAGAAAATATAATTATTTTTCGCACGGACTCATGGGTTCTCCCTCTGCCGGGAAAACAGGCTCGGTGTCTGTCAATCTTGCCAACAACCTTGAAATGAAGGTCAAAAGCGATAAGGATTCCACCGGAGTGAAGAAAATTTCTCTTATCGAGAATTTCTCAATCGGACAGAGCTATAACTTTGCTGCCGATTCCATGAACTGGAGCAATATCAACACCTCCATTCTCTTGCGTCTGGTCAAGAATTTTAATCTTAACCTTTCTGCAACGTGGGATCCCTATACGTATCGACTGAATTCGTCGGGTTCACCTGTCAAGGTTAATGTCCCCCGATGGAAAGCCGGTAAGGGATGGGCAAGACTTTCCTCAACGGGCACGTCGTTCTCCTATACCTTCAATAACCAGACCTTCAAAAGGAAGAAAAACGAAAATTCCGGGAATGGCAATAAGGATGGAAGTGATGAAAACGGTAATGACCCGTTCGGAAATGGCGACGGTTCGGAAGCAAACAATTTCGACAGCCGGGGCGACCTTAAGAACCGACGGAGGAAAGAGGCACAGGAAGAACAGGCGGCTGCCGATGCCGATGGATACGCAGCCTGGGAGTGTCCGTGGAACCTTACGTTCAACTATTCTGTCAACTATGGCTACGGAGCCTTCGACTACGACAAACTTGAATATAAAGGGAAGTGGACCCAGAATCTATCATTCTCGGGAAGTATCAGGCCGACAGCCAACTGGAATTTCTCCTTCTCAGCCTCATATAATTTCGACCTTCACAAGATCGCATATATGAACTGTTCCATCTCGCGTGATCTTCATTGCTTCACGATGTCAGCCTCATTCGTGCCGCTCGGTCCTTACAAGTCGTTCAACTTCAACATAGCGGTGAAATCATCACTGTTGAAAGACCTCAAGTATGACAAACGCTCGTCGAACACCAACGGCATCGACTGGTATTAAACACAAAAATCAAAATCCCGATAACATCCGACATTCAAACGGGCATCGTGGTCAGCGAGACTGTGGTGCCCGTTTTTTTGCAACAACACTTTTCTGACAAACTCACTTTTGATTTGGATAATTCAGGCTTTATTACTACTTTTGTAAAAAATTAGGCAATAATGGCGCAACCTCTTCTTGACACCCTTTCGTCAATAAAAGACAAAATAGTGAGGCTGACGGAAATCCAGACTGCCCTCAGAAGCAGGATTTCTCAGCTTGAGGAAGAGAATGAAAATTTAAAGGGAGAGCTGGAAGAAACCCGCAGAGAGCTTGAGAAAACAAAGCTGGATGCCGAATTCCTGACAATGTCGCATAGACTCGCAGAATCGCCCGACTCCCTGATCAGCACCCGCCGCCGTATTGCCCGATTGATTCGCACCATCGACAACTGCATCTCCATGCTAAAGGAGGAATGACGACGATGAACGAAACAGACAAAGTAAAAATGACAATCAATATAGGGGGCGAACATCTTCAGGTCGCCGTCCCATTCAACCGACAGGATGTCGTGCGCGATGCCGAAAAGGCAGTGGCGCAACTTATCGACGCCTGGAAATTGAAATGGCCCAAACACTCCGATTCCCGTCTCTTGGCTATGGCGGCTTATCAGTTTGCCATATCCTATCAGGATTTGCTTGCGCTCCATCAGGAAGCGGCTGAAAGAGCCGGAGAATGTGATTCGCTTCTCGAAGCGCTCATCAGGAATGAGGAATGATTAACATTTTTG
Source organism: Muribaculaceae bacterium (assembly GCA_029062985.1). GTDB lineage: Bacteria > Bacteroidota > Bacteroidia > Bacteroidales > Muribaculaceae > Lepagella. Next base: position 1,805 of record JAIDPA010000239.1, on the reverse strand, counting down.
ACAGACTCTCAAAGCTGCAGGCACTCCCCTTTTGTGCCTTATTTCTTTTCGTTCATATTATTGCGCTATTGCTCTGTGCCGACGGTCATCCCGAATCGGCTTTTTTTATATCATTCCGAATGTGAATTTTTAATATAAACCATAAACCATAAAAACATCAATAATAGATAACAATCATGAATACTGCAATATGGATTGTAATCGCAGCTGCGGCAGCTCTTGTGGGCTATATAATCGCCCTGATTGTGGCGAAGCGTAATGCGCGCTCGACAGCTAACATAATCATTGACGAAGCTCATCGTGAGGCAGATGTCATAAAAGAGAAAAAAATTCTTCAGGCTAAAGAGGAGGAGATGAAAATCCTTTCTGATGCAGAAAGAACCGCTTCTCAGAAAGTGCAGAGGGCGCAGGCGTCTGAGGCTCGCGCACGCCAGAGAGAACAGCAGCTCAATCAGCAGCAGGGCGAACTTAACCGTCGAAAAAAAGAACTTGACTCTGCCAAAAATGCCCTTGAATCTAAAGAACAGCTGGTCAACACGCGTAATGCAGAGGTCGAACAGCTCTGGCAAAGTGCGCGTGAGGAACTTGAAAGAATCTCAGGGCTTTCTGTGGATGAAGCTCGCGAAAAGCTCGTGGAGTCGCTGAAGGATGAAGCTAAGACAGCGGCTGCCGGATATATAAATGACATTATGGATGATGCCAAACTCACTGCCTCAAAAGAAGCAAAGAAAATCGTCATACAGTCAATCCAGAGGGTCGCTACGGAGACAGCTGTGGAAAATTCTGTGACTGTATTCCATATTGACAACGATGAAATAAAGGGACGAATCATCGGACGTGAAGGCAGAAATATTCGAGCCTTGGAAGCAGCCACGGGTATAGAGATTATCGTCGACGACACCCCCGAAGCAATCGTGCTTTCAGGTTTTGACCCCGTGAGAAGGGAAATTGCTCGCCTTGCCCTTCATCAGCTTGTGGTCGACGGCAGAATACATCCTGCCCGCATTGAGGAAGTCGTCGCTAAGGTACGCAAGCAGGTCGAAGAGGAAATTATTGAAACAGGGAAACGCACGGCAATTGACCTCGGAATCCATGGCCTTCATCCCGAACTTATCAGAATGGTGGGCAGAATGAAGTATCGTTCTTCCTACGGTCAGAACCTCCTTCAGCACTCACGTGAGACTGCCAACCTTTGCGCTGTCATGGCTTCCGAACTCGGACTCAATCCCAAAAAGGCACGCCGTGCAGGTCTTCTCCACGACATAGGGAAAGTGCCCGATGACGAACCTGAACTCCCTCACGCTCTGCTGGGAATGAAACTGGCTGAAAAATATAAGGAGAAACCTGAGATTTGCAATGCCATCGGTGCGCATCACGATGAGGTGGAACAGACTTCTCTGCTTGCCCCCATCGTCCAGGTTTGCGATGCCATCTCGGGTGCGCGTCCGGGTGCGCGCCGTGAAATTGTGGAAGCTTATATCAAACGTCTTAATGATCTCGAACAACTTGCCCTCTCCTATCCGGGCGTGCTGAAGACTTATGCAATTCAGGCAGGACGCGAATTAAGGGTAATTGTCGGTGCCGACAAGATTTCTGACGAAGAGACAGATAAGCTGTCAAATGAAATCGCAAGAAAGATTCAGGATGAGATGACTTATCCGGGACAAGTGAAAATCACGGTTATCCGTGAAACTCGTGCTGTGGCATTTGCAAAATAAAACCAGTCATATCGCTTATGGAAGAGAATGAAAAAGAAATTTTCTCAAGCGGATGTCGGAATTGCCGGGGCGGTGACAACTGTGGGG
>JAIDPA010000238.1 GCA_029062985.1 Muribaculaceae bacterium | reverse complement strand
TTTGTGGGAAATACGCGAATTTCTATGTAAATTTGCACGTTTAATACGAATAATCTATTCTACCCCTCAAAAAGGGGTAGATATTTTCGTATGAATGATATAAAACATTTTAAGAATCCGATATGTACAGAGATAAGACTTGTGGCGAATTACGCCTAACTGACGCCGGTCAAAAAGTCAAAATCGCGGGGTGGGTGCAACGCAGCCGAAAAATGGGCGGTATGACTTTCGTTGATGTCCGCGACCGATATGGTATTACTCAGGTCGTGTTTAATACCGGCGAAAACGACGATGAAAACTCTCTTTTCAATGCTGCCAATCAACTTGGCAGAGAGTTTGTTGTCCAGATTTCAGGTACAGTGGCTGAGCGAACAAGCAAAAACAAGAATATCCCTACCGGTGAGATTGAGATTATCGGTGAGTCTCTGAAAGTTCTTAACCGTAGTGATATCCCTCCTTTCACAATTGAAGACAATACTGACGGAGGAGATGACCTGAGAATGAAATACCGTTATCTTGATCTCCGTCGTCCTTCAGTCAGAAAAAATCTTGAGCTTCGCCATAAAATGGCTTTTGAGATTCGTCGTTATCTCGATTCAAAAGGATTCCTCGAAATCGAAACTCCAATCCTGGTTAAATCCACTCCCGAAGGTGCGAGAGATTTTGTCGTCCCTTCCCGTATGAATCCGGGTGAATTTTATGCACTTCCCCAAAGCCCTCAGCTGTTTAAACAGCTCCTTATGGTGAGTGGCTTCGACAGATATTTCCAGATTGCAAAATGCTTCCGCGATGAAGACCTTCGCGCCGACCGTCAGCCGGAATTCACCCAGATAGACTGCGAGATGAGTTTCGTAGAGCAAGAAGATGTCATTGAAATGTTTGAGGGTCTCGTGAAGCATATCTTCAAATATGTAAAGGGCATCGACTTCTCTGAGCCATTCCCCCGCATGACATGGAATGACGCCATGCGCCTTTATGGCAGCGACAAACCTGACATCCGCTTCGGAATGCAGTTTGTTGAACTCACTGATCTTGCAAAAGGTCACGGGTTTGCTGTGGTCGATGATGCAGACCTGACAGTAGGCATCTGTGCCAAAGGATGCGCTTCCTACACCCGTAAGCAGCTTGACGAACTCACTAATTTTGTTAAGCGTCCACAGGTTGGTGCGAAAGGACTTATGTGGGTGAAGGTTGAGCCGGATGGATCTATCAAAAGCTCCATAGGCAAGTTCTTCTCCAACGAAGAGCTTCGTCAATGGGCAGATCGCATGAATGCCGAGCCGGGCGATCTTATCCTTGTCATGAGTGGCGAAGCTATGAAGACTCGTAAACAGTTGTGTGAACTGCGTCTTGAAATGGGCAACCGTCTCGGACTCCGCGATAAGAATGTATTTGCACCTCTCTGGGTGGTCGACTTCCCTCTCTTTGAATGGGACGAAGAGACTCAGCGCTTCTACGCAATGCACCACCCCTTCACATCGCCTAATCCTGAAGATATTGAACTTCTACGCACTGATACAGGAAAAGTGCGCGCAACGGCTTATGACATCATTGTCAATGGCACTGAGTTGGGAGGCGGTTCCATAAGAATCCACGAACCCGAACTTCAGAATGAAATGTTTGAACTCCTTGGCTTCACTCCTGAAAAAGCAGAGGAACAGTTCGGATTCCTGATGAATGCCTTCAAATATGGCGCTCCCCCTCACGGCGGACTCGCATTAGGCTTTGACAGGTTTGTATCAATTCTTGCCGGACTTGACACAATTCGTGACGTTATCGCCTTCCCCAAAAATAATTCCGGACGCGATGTCATGAACGAAAGCCCCTCTCCCATTGATCAGGCTCAGCTTGATGAGCTTCGTCTTGAACTTAAACCGGAAGAATGAAGCAAACGGTAAAAGATATAGCAGCTGTAATTGAAGAGTTTGCCCCGAAACATCTTCAGGAAGACTATGACAATGCCGGTCTTCAGGTAGGCAATCCGGATATGGAGGTCTCCGCAGTGCTTCTTTGCCTTGATGTCACCGAAGACATCATGGCTGAAGCACTCAACCGACAATGCAATCTCATTGTCAGTCATCATCCTCTTTTGTTTAAAGGGTTGAAGGAAATCACCGGAAGGACACCTGCCGAACGAATAGTTATTGAGGCAATCCGGAATAACATAGCCATCTATGCCGCACACACTAATCTTGATTCCGCACGCGAAGGAGTAAGTTATGAGATAGCTCATATTCTACGCCTCAATAATCTCTCAGTGCTTGAGCCAAGAGCGGGTGAACCCGAGACAGGATTAGGAATAGTGGGAGATGTGCAGCCTACTCCAAAAATTGAATTCCTGAGGAAAATCAAGGAAGCCTTTAAGGTGAAGGCCCTGCGCTATTCTTCACAGAGCCCTCAGTTAGTGGTCAGGAGAGTGGCAGTCTGCGGTGGTTCCGGTGCTTCTCTTATCAAAGCTGCAATTGCTGCCAATGCTGACATTATTATTACAGGCGATGTCAAATATCATGATTTCACTTCGTACGGACTCGATATAATTATTGCTGATATCGGGCATTATGAAAGTGAAATAATAACAAAAGATTTATTCTCAAGAATTATTAGGGAGCGGTTTCCCGGAATGGTGACATATTTCTCCGAAAGGGAAACTAATCCTATTAAATATTTATAAGAAATAAGTAACACTATATATGCATGGCTACAGATAAAAAGAACGATAAGGAACGTAGTGTGGAGGAACGTCTCCAGAATCTTTACCAGCTTCAGTCATATCTCTCAAAGATTGACGCTATCAAGATTCAACGTGGCGAACTTCCTAACGAAGTAAAAGACCTTGAAGATGAAATTATTCGCTATCAGACTCGTATCCAAAAGCATAAGGATGAAATTGAGAATCTGAAGGATTTTGTCGTAAAGAAAAAAGGCGAGATTGAAGAGCGAAAAGAAAAAATTGCTCGCTACGAAGAACAGATTGAGAACGTTCGTAATAACCGTGAATTCGCTTTCCTCGAAAAAGAAAAGGAATTTGAAGGTCTCGAAATTGAGCTTGCTGAAAAGAATATACGTGAGGCAATTGAAAAGCAGGAACAGAAAGCTAATGAAATCGCCCGTGCCGAGGAAGGTCTTGCCGATAATACTCATATCCTTGAAGATAAGAAAAAGGAGCTTGAGGAGATAGTAAATGAAACACGCCTTGAGGAGGAGAATATTCGCTCAAAGGTGAAAGACCTCGAAAGCAAAATCGATGATTACACCTTAGCGGCATTTAAGCGTATCAGAAAAAATGCACGTAACGGACTCGGAATTGTAACCGTGCAACGTGAGGCGTGCGGCGGCTGCTTCAACAGAATCCCTCCCCAGAGAAGATTGGAAATAAAAATGCATAAGAAGGTGATTGTGTGCGAATACTGCGGCAGAATCATGGTTGACGGTGCGCTGGTCGGTGTGGAACAGCCGGAGGTTGAAGTAGCTCCGAAACCGAAAAGAAAACTTTCAAAATCAAGAGAAGCCTGAAATTCTCAGTCATAACATATCTTTTAGAAAAAGATATGGCTCTACATAAGAAGCGGAAAGAATCAAATGACTCTTTCCGCTTCTTATGTAGAGCTGCCTACGTTAAGGAATCTCGAGGAAACGATGAATCTGTGCCGACAATGTCCAGCGTGGATCCGCCAAAACTCGTCCCACGGTTCTTGCCATGTTGCGTCTGCATTCTTCTTCGTCGGATACAAAACAAGGCTGAAGATACATGTATGTTTTCGCCGAAACACAAGTTAAGGAAAAATAATACTCAAGCTTCTGCCCGACATCAACCACCTTCAGTTCGTCAGCCCGGTCCGCCTTTAATTCACACCCCTCTGCCCCTTTCATTCCGATTTTTGGAGAAACCGTAACCCAATCGATATTTTTCGGGACTCTCCCCGTCCCATTGGTCTCAATTGCGATTTTCTTCCCGGTTTGAGCTTTCAGGAATGCTATAAAAGAATCATCTATCGACAATGTAGGTTCGCCTCCGGTCAGTATTATCCATGGTGCCGGATATTTATTAATTTCTGAAACTATATCCTCATCAGAAAGCCATATTCCTTCCTGATGCGCTGTGTCGCAAAACGAACACCGAAGATTACAACCCGAAAAACGTAAGAAGACAGAAGGGATGCCGGAGTGGCGTCCTTCTCCCTGAAGAGAATAAAATATTTCGTTAATCTTTCTCATATATAGCTATATTCCCTTCGCTTTCCTGAACCTCGCAACGCCAGCAGTTAGGGACAGCATCCACAATCCAGCGGGCTATATTTTCTGCCGTCGGATTGCCGGGAACAATATCATTTATAACTGCATGGTCAAGCTTGTTCATGACTATCTCCTTTATATGAGTAAAGTCGACGACCATGCCTTCACTGTTCAATTCCTTGGCACGGCACTCAACAATTATTATCCAGTTATGACCATGCAGCCGAGTACACTTACTGGGATATGACAGCTCAAGCCTGTGAGCTGCGCTCACTTCAAATCTCTTTCTGACGTAATACATTTCCTACTCCTCCTCATAAATAGTTGGGTCATCAATTCCGGCTGCTGCCATTGCTTCCCGGCGTTCTACACATGTGCCACACTTGCCGCAATGTTTATCCCTCCCTTTATAACAGGAATATGTGTGGGAATAATCTATTCCTAACTTTTTCCCTAATGAAGCTATATCTCCTTTCGTGATATTCGTAAAGGCTGCCTCAATTGTGATTCCGTCATACGTGCCACATCTCATTGCTTCACTCATTGCATCAACAAACTCCGGACGGCAATCAGGATAAATCGTATGATCTCCACCATGATTTGCCATCATAACGTGAGCAAGTCCTCGACTTTCAGCCAGACCACATGCTATCGACAGCATAATACCGTTGCGGAAAGGTACGACCGTCGATTTCATATTATCATCCGCATAATGCCCTTCCGGAATGCTATCTGCTCCTTCAAGAAGTGAACTCTTGAAATATTTGCTCATAAAGTCGAGTGGAATAACAATGTGTTCGATACCCAGTTCTGAACATTGCCATGCCGCACACTCTATTTCGCGCGCATTATGATTAGAACCGTAATCAAAACTTACGGCAACCGCTATCCTGTCCTGACAATAATGAAGAAGAGTCACGCTGTCCATTCCTCCTGAGAGGATAATCACAGAATCTTTTTTCATATTTCACTTCCTTAAATCAAGAGCCCATTCACGACGACGTTCCACGAGCGACTTGTGTTCGTCATCACCCATATTCGCAAACGGATTTATTGAGATACCTCCTCGCGGCATAAATAATCCCCTGACCTCAATATAGCGTGGATCCATAAGATTCCAGAGATCTTTCATAATGATGTTTACACAATCCTCATGAAAATCTCCATGATTACGGAAACTGAAAAGATAAAGTTTAAGACTTTTACTTTCAACCATCCTTACTCGCGGAATGTAAGAAATGTAGATATGTCCAAAATCCGGTTGACCCGTTTTCGGACATAATGTGGTAAATTCAGGACAGTCAAGGTTTACAACATACTCATTTTCGGGATGCTTGTTTTCAAACGTCTCAAGCATCTGAGGAGCATAATCCGTAGGATACGCCACCCCCTGGCAGCCCAGTAGCGTGACGCCTTCAAGTTCTGTTTCTTTTCTCATAATATTATAAATTTGAAAACGGTCAACACAGGGGAGCTGCCACCATCTCCTGTGTTCCGCAGTGTGAATGCAAAATTACAAAAAAACTATTTATGACACAAACCCGCAGTCAGGCTATGTTTGCACGATTAAAGATTTTTAGCTAACTTTACACCTCTTTTGATTTGCAACAGAAGATAGAAAACTTTGTATATAATGAAAAAAACAGAAACAATAGCTCTTTATAAAGAGGCATTCCTTGCCGGGAAACCCGATGAGGTCAGAAGAAGATTTGAAGAAAAAGATATCGAGAAGCAGTACTCTTCTATTATCGCCTGGAAAAGGCGTCAGCATAAAGGAGCTCCAATCCAACAGGATGCCTTTACTCCGGCTTCTATTCTTGAAACTCTGAGAAAGATTAAAAGTGCTGTGCCTGATCTGCCTTCACTTTCCCAGGGAGAAACTGAAAGCCTCCTTGGAGTTTTAGGCGAAATCACTTCAGATATACACAACTTTGAACGCATCAAGAAGGGTCAGCTGCTCAGCAAACTTGAATCAGAACAAGCTGAAATCAACCGTCAGAGAGAGTCGTTGCAGCAGAAAATCGATAATCTCCGTCAGGAACTTAACTGGTAAGATTACTATTGTCAAATATCTTATCTGTTAATAAACGTTAAACATTATCTCTTTCTTGAACAATTCTTAAACCATCAAGGTTATAGATTATGAAAAGAAAGAAGATAGATTTTTGTTCATTAAGTTTAAGCACTAACAGAATTTAATTTTCTGTTAACAAAAGAAGCCACTCGTGAGAGCGGCTTCTTTTTGTTCTATACTGTTTTATAGTGTTTTCTGCTATATTGACGAATCACTCCTCAGTCTTGATGAGGTCAATGATAGTCTGACTCACTGATGCTACCTGACGTAATTCGTCCTTTAGATTTTTTTGTGCTCTCAATCCGATAAGATACAGAGGAAAGCCCACCGGAACAAACCATAGGCAAACTTTAGCAATTGTTGGAGAAGAGGCAGGATGATAAAGCCAAAGATTACGTATCACCGGGAAATCCATGAGTTTATTGACTGCCATTGAATTTCTGCAGTCAGTCATATAATCGACATCTTCTTCCAGACGCTCGCTTAACTCTATCAGCCTGCCGGAAGGATAACCCTTGAGCCAATAATCTTTATAGGAAAGTCTGTGTTCGTAGTCTTTGCAGAAATTTCGGCTGTCTTCTGCCAATAAAGACAGACGCGCAACTGCTTCCGGAAGAGAAATATCATTGATTATGACTTCCTTATATTTCACACTTCGTTCTACTTTACGTCCCAGAAGTCGGCGGAAGAAAGATTTATAACGGTCAGCATCAAACACGGCAGAATCATTCATAGCCTTATACGTAACATAAATTCCCAACGGGGCGAGTATGAAAGTAGAGAGCCATATTCCGCACCATACTACCCAATGTCCGTCTCGTGCCATTTTATATCCGGTGTTGTCTATGATGTAATAGACAAGAAAAAGAAGAACGGAGATGACGAGCGGAGTGCCGAGACCGCCTTTCCTGATGATAGCCCCTAACGGAGCTCCTATGAAAAAGAATATCAGACATGCCACTGAGAGAGTAAACTTTTTCAATAACTCAATTTCATGGCGTCGCATATTTCTCTTATCGTCAGAAATAGTCAAGGCTTTGAATTGCTGTTCATTATAACTTCTGACAGATATATTTTCCGCCCCTTCAAACACCTGCGCGCGTTGTGCAGGTGAAAGAGCAAGCAGCAGAGAATCAAGATTCGCAGGAGCATATTTTACAGTATCCTGCACATTCTTTTTCGCCGAATTAATTTCTCCTCCTGAAAAACGCCTGCTGTCCTCCCGTAGGGTCGGAAATGCCCCTCTCTTAAGTTCAACAGCATTTTCTGCTCCTATCGAATCGAGCCTGACTCCTATAGAATCAATCGTATGCTGCAGTTCTGCCATATTTTTTCCTACATACTGCCTGCGCATTCCTCCCTCATCAAGACGGTTGAAATTTGCATCAAAAGGAATCAGCACCTCTTTATCCAGAAATGACTCCCTTCGGAAAGGAACGTTCTTATCGACACTCTTCTGTTCGCGAAGATTCTCAAATTGCTCTCCCTGAAACAGGTGCAGGTAAAGATAACGCATATCCTGAGTGAAGGCGAGGCGACCTGAATCAGCTACGAGTATTGTAGAATTGTCCCCTCCCTTGCTGACATCATAAATCATTACCTTATAAAGCATTCCGGTATCTCGATTTTTATGTTCCACAAAAAGATTATACCCGGGTATCTGATCATAGAACACACCTTCGGGAATTTCAAGCTCGGGTGATTTCTGACGCATTGAGAACAAGAGTGTCCACATCTTAACCTGTGCATGAGGCAAGACATCATTCTGAAAGAAGAATGCTCCGACAGCAATTCCTGAAATGAGCACTATAAGCGGACTCATAGCCTTAAGGAGAGAGACTCCCGATGCCTTCATAGCTGTCAGCTCAAATTTTTCACCGAAATTACCGAAAGTCATAAGGCTGGCAAGAAGGATGGCAAGAGGGAGCGCCATAGGAACCATACTTACCGCTGCATAGAAAAATAATTCTCCGATAACTGATATTTCAAGCCCCTTTCCCACAAGGTCGTCGATATATTTCCATAAGAATTGCATCAAAACGATAAAGAGCACAATGAAAAATGTCATTGCGAAAAGTGGGAGGAAACTTTTCAGTATGAAGCCGTATAAGCGTTTAATTATTCTCATTTATTCCTGTTGTCAAGATTCCTTTTTTATCCGGACTTTTACGTTTTATCAGGATCCAATCCGGTTTCAAGCCCCAAAATTACAAAAAATAAACCGTAACCACTCCCCTTATACGAAAATAATCAAAATATTCCTTATGTGATTCTTGATTACTATGGCTTGATAAAAGCATAATATCTCTTATATGGTCAGTCCCTGCCCTGAATTAGATTATAAAATATCATCCCGGCTCTCCGCTTTTAAACATCTTTTCACTTTATTTTTATTAAAAAAAGCCTGCCATTAAAAATGTTTTTATAACTTTGCATCAACCTTACCGACGAATAGGGATTCTGTCTTTCCGGACAAAATGATTCGCCGGCACTGATACATGAATCATAAACCAATAACCCATATAAGTCATGACCTTATTTGAAAGACTTACAAAACAGGCGCAGGAAAATCCTCAGCGTCTCGTGCTTCCGGAGTCAACGGAACCCCGCACTCTGAAAGCTGCCGAACAAATTATATCTCAGAAAATTGCCAAAGTTATTTTCCTCGGCAATAAGGAGGCTATCCTCGCAAAAGCTGAAGAACTTGGTCTCTCTCACATTGCGGAAGCTGAATTTCACAATCCTGACGATATTGAATTTACAGAAAAATATGCAGAGCTATTCTGCGAATTGCGCAAAAAGAAAGGCGTAACCCTCCAGGATGCTCGCTACACCGTTAAGAATCCCCTATATCTTGGATGTCTTCTCATCAAGGCAGGCGAAGCTGATGCCATGGTAGCCGGCGCTTTGAGCCCGACTTCAAGTGTGTTGCGTGCCGCTTTCCAGGTATTGAAGACAAAACCGGGCATCTCTGTAGTGAGCGGTGCGTTTATCATGCTCCTTCCGGAAGATGTTCCATTCGGAGAAAACCACATGCTTGTTTTTGCTGACTGTGCTGTGGTGCCTGATCCATCTGTCGAGGAATTGGCGCAGATTGCAATCGCAACGGCTAAGACAACTAAAGACATCGCAGGTCTTGACCCGGTGGTCGCTATGCTCAGCTTCTCCACTCATGGTTCGGCAAGCCATCCTATGGTAGACAAAGTTCGTGAAGCCACCGAACTTGCCCACAAACTTGATCCCTCTCTGAAAATTGACGGAGAACTTCAGACGGATGCTGCCATCGTTCCGAGTGTAGCGGCTCTCAAAGCTCCGGACAGCACTGTGGCGGGTCATGCCAACACTCTTATCTTCCCCTCTCTTGAAACAGGCAATATTGCCTACAAGCTCGTGCAGCGCCTCGCCGGCGCAGGTGCCGTCGGTCCTATCCTTCAAGGTCTGGCAGCTCCGGTCAACGACCTTTCCCGCGGTGCCACTGTTGAAGATATAGTAAACACGATTATTGTCACTTGCAATCAGGCTATAGGTGATAAAAAGAATTAAGAACTCGAAAATCATTAAAGAAAATGAAAATCCTTGTGCTCAACTGCGGAAGCAGCAGCGTGAAATATAAACTCATTGATTCAGCCAATAAGGAAGTGCTTGCAGAAGGCGGTGTTGAAAAGATCGGACTTCCTGATTCTTTCCTGAAATTCAAGCGTCGCGACGGTTCAAAAGAGATCATCGAAACCAATATGCCGACAGCAAAGGAGGCAGTTAAGAATGTGCTTGACATTCTGACTGATCCGAAAGAGGGCGTAATCAAAAGCTTCGATGAAATAGATGCCGTAGGTCATCGAGTTGTGCATGGAATGGAAGAGTTCAACAAATCTGTACTTATCACTCCCGAAGTGGTTGAGAAGGTTAAGGAATGCTATCCGGTCGCTCCTCTTCACAACCCGGCAAACGTCACCGGTATCGAGGCTGTCTCTGCCCTCATGCCTGACAAGCCACAGGTGGCAGTGTTTGATACAGCTTTCCATCAGACAATGCCTGCTAAAGCATTTATGTATGCTCTCCCCTACAGAGCTTATGAAAAATATGGTGTCCGTCGCTACGGATTCCACGGCACCAGCCATCGCTACGTTTCACGCCGTGCCTGTGAATTTCTTAACCTTCCTTACGAAAAACAGAGAATCATCACCTGTCATATAGGCAACGGAGCAAGCATCACTGCAATTGCTGACGGAAAAAGTGTTGACACCTCAATGGGCCTTACTCCTACAGAGGGTCTGATGATGGGAACTCGTGTCGGAGACGTCGACCCGGGAGCTTTGGTCTATATGATGGAACGCGAGGGTCTTGACGCTGCCGGCGTAAGTAAACTTATAAACAAGGAGTCGGGTGTGGTAGGTGTAACAGAGCTTTCAAGCGATATGCGTGACATTGAAGCTGCTGTAGAAGCCGGCAATGAGCGCGCTAAAATGGCTCTTGATATGTATGAATACCGCATCCTGAAATATATTGGCGCCTATACTGCCGTACTCGGTGGTGTTGATATAATTGTCTTTACGGGTGGTGTCGGCGAAAATCAGATTGGCACACGTGAAAGAATCTGCAAGCAGCTCGCTTTCATGGGCGTCACTTTCAATGAGGAAGCCAACAAAGTCCGTGGTGAAGAAATAGAAATTTCCGGAAAAGATTCAAAGGTTCACGTTGTCGTGATTCCTACCGATGAAGAAATGATGATTGCGCAAGACACTGCGTCAATCGTAGGTAAATAACGAATTCAATCGGATTTATAGACAATAAGGGGGCGTGTCTGAACGTTAAAATTCAGATACGTCTCTTTTTTTGCGAAATATATGCTTGAGTCGAATCTTCATTCCTTTCTCCTTTCTTCATCATCAATTTTTCGAATCGTTAATCTGTAAATTACGTTTTCTCATTATGCTTGATTTCATAACCTGGAATGCTGACCCTGTGCTGTTCAGTTTTGGTCCGTTAGCTGTCAGATGGTATGGACTTGCCTTTGCCGTTGGATTCATAATCGGCTATAATATCGTCGCAAAGATGTTTAAGCATGAAGGTGCGCCTGAGAAATGGCTCGGTATCCTTCTGGCATATATTGTAGTTGCTACGATTGTTGGGTCAAGACTCGGACACGTATTCTTTTATGAATGGGATTACTATTCTCAACATCCGGGCGAAATCATAAAAATTTGGAACGGTGGGCTTGCTTCCCACGGCGGCACAATTGCAAATATCATAGCAGTGTTTCTTTTCTCATGGTTCGTAACCAAGAAACCGGCATCATGGACTTTCGATAAACTCGTAATCGCGATAGCGCTTGTCGGAGGTTTGATTCGTCTGGGCAATCTGATGAACAGTGAAATCTATGGTGGTGAAACTGACCTTCCGTGGGGTTTTATATTCGTAAGAGACGGAGAAACAGTCCCCAAACATCCGACACAGATTTATGAAGCATTATGCTATTTTGCTCTCTTCGGATTGCTTATGTGGATGTATTGGAAAAAGAATGCTGAAGAACGCCCATATCTTATAACAGGTATTTTCTTTATCGGAATATTCCTTCCGCGTTTCCTCATAGAATATGTCAAAAATGTTCAGGTTGCATCAGAATACGAAATGATTGCAAAATATGGAATGAATCTGGGTCAGATGCTGAGTATTCCTTTCATACTTCTTGGCATAGGACTTGTGATTTGGGCAATGTCGCATCCCCGTCAGCACTGGAATTTTCCAAACCGTTTTGCAGAAGAAATTCAGACATCAAAATCGCGCAATCCCTATCGAAAATAATCTGATATTTGGAAGGAATAGGCTTCTCATATAAAAAGTATATTGCAGTCATCGCGTTGCAGATTGTTCTGGTAATGACTGTTTTAGACGTGACAGTCGTGAACGTCGCGCTCCCTATTCTTGCCGAAAAATTTTCAATCAGCAATTCATCTGCTGTCTGGATAATCACAATCTATCAGCTTGTGATTACAATGTTGCTATTGCCGATAAGCTCCATAGGCGATCTTCATAGTTATAAAAAGACATTTCTGACCGGTGTGGTCATCTTCACTTTGTCGTCGGCAATGTGTGCAGCCTCTCAGAATTTTATGATGGTAGTCATCTCAAGAGCTATTCAGGGCATCGGAGCTGCCTGCGTGATGGGAGTAAATATTGCGCTTGTGCGTCTGATATATCCTCGTGAAATCCTCGGACGCGGAATGGCTCTGAACGCAATGTGCATAGCTATAGCTACTGCTGCCGGTCCGACAATCGCAGGCGCTATTCTATCCATTGCCTCATGGCATTGGCTGTTCCTTATAAACCTGCCGTTAGGTTTCGCCGCTTTTTTTATTGGCTGGAAACTCCTTCCTCAGAATCCTCCTAAGGAGCATAAGCCTAAATTTGACTGGATCAGTGCATTGGAAAACATGATAGTCTTCGGTTTTATTTTTTATGCACTTGGCAATTTCACCCGAAAGGGAGACATTCTCTTAAGCTCAGTTCTGTTGGGAATTGGGATAGTTGTGGGAATATTCTATGTGAAACGTCAATTCGGACATGAGCAACCTCTTCTTCCTGTCGACCTGTTTAAAAATTCGATGTATGCAATGAGCATTGCTACCTCTGTCTGCTCCTTTATTGCCCAGAATGTTACCATGATTTCTCTCCCCTTCCTATATCTCAACAACTATCATTTCTCCGCCATAACCACCGGACTTCTTATGACTCCCTGGCCTTTGGCTACAATGATTGTTTCCCCTATCGCTGCCCGTTATGTAGAGAAGCATAATCCGGGGGCAACGGCAGCAATGGGAATGATAGTGTTTATTACCGGGGTTCTTTTGCTTGTTCTGCTTGCCGATTCCAATCCGGCTGAATGGAATATAGCCTGGAGAATGGCTATTTGCGGTGTGGGGTTTGGAATGTTCCAGACACCTAATAATATTGTAATGGTTATGGCAACCCCGGTGCATCGCACAGGAGGCGCCGGTGGAATGCAGAGCACTGCCCGTCTTGTAGGTCAGACACTCGGAGCGACCATTGTCAGCACCGTGTTCGGATTCCTTGTCAACGAAGATGAATCTGTCATTATTTGTCTCTGCATCTCCATGGGTTTTGCGCTTTGTGCCAGTATCCTCAGTTATACCCGCACACTCGGACACAAAAAAGAACTGCACCTCTAATTACCCATAAAGTATTTCATTCGCCGTCAAGAATTAGCAAATAGAACGAGGAATTCAATTTCTTATTAGTAAAGACTGAAATATCGTTATTTTTTTTTATTTTTGCACTTAGAGACTTAATAAGATGGAATATGGAGAGAAAAATCAAATATCCTGTAGGCATTCAGACATTTTCTGAAATTATTGAGGAGAAATATTTCTATGTCGATAAGACTGC
>JAIDPA010000237.1 GCA_029062985.1 Muribaculaceae bacterium | reverse complement strand
ATGCATCTGAAAGAACAAAACGATCAGGGTATCGCTGCGCTCACAGAACTGTCTGAAAAATTCAGTAAAAATATTGTAAAAAACAATGGTTATAATGAATAATTTATTCTCTTTCTATTTAGAAGATTAATAATCGGATCTATAGCGAAAAAGTCGCATTTACATTGTGGATTTTAACCTGTGTCTTTTACTATCTTGGGGAAATGATTTCCTGAGCAAGTTGGTGGCACACTAAATTTTAATTCACAATGAGAAAGAAACGTAATCGTGAGCTCCTTGATGAGATGATGCAGGCACGCATCGTCCCGACAGTGACAAAACATCCGGAATGCATCCTTGAGGCAATGGAGCTTATCTCGGAAAGTGCCAATAACTCACATCTTAATGATGACTTCTTTAAAGCGGTTGAAATACCCACTGACTATCTGTCGGCACGTCTTAAGCTTACCCCCGTTCAGTCTGTACTTTTTTCATTGCTTATGGATCACAGTGAGAACAGCTGCATCCATTTGAGCGATATGGCTGAGTTGACGGGGTGCAGCACCACCCGAATGCTCAGGTTCTCCAAATCTCTGGAGGAACTTGCACAAAAATTCTATATTAAAATCAGGAAAGGCCGTTCCCTTGACTCTTACCGTATCCCCCGCGAAGTAATCATGAGTCTTAGAGATGATGTTGCCTATGAACATAAGCCTGAAGTCATCTCAGATGTAAACGAATTCTTCGATCAGTATGGCCGTATCCTCAATGAAAGGAAATCAGAAGAAATAACCTATGCACTACTTCGCAATCTTAATGAAGAAAATCTTGAACAAATAAGTAACACTCATTTTGCCAGTACACTAAAACGTGAATTACCCGACAGTGATGACAGGCTCCTCTTTGTCCATATGGCATATCTCTATATATCAATGATGGAAGACTATATAGAGTTTCATCAAATTGGAGAGATATACGATGATGAAGACATGCCGACAAGACTGAAAAGAGAATTCAGGTCTCAGGAATCAAGATTGCAGGAACACCTGATTGAGAACTCAAACAGAGATGGCATCGCGCAGCCCGACACTTACAGACTTACAGCCTATGCCAAGAATGATGTCTTGTCAGAAGTATGTATGAACGAGACAACACATACAAGTCATCATCTCACAAAATCTGACTCACTGACTGAGAAGTCCCTTATCTTTAATGAACGGGAGAATGAGCAGATTAATCAGCTCTGTTCAATACTCTCTCCGGAACGGTTCAGGGACATACAGGAGAGGCTTGAAAACACAGGCATGAGACGCGGCTTCTGTTGCCTGTTCTACGGTGCTCCGGGCACGGGCAAGACAGAGACAGTATATCAGATAGCCCGTAAGACAGGCCGTGACATCATGCAAGTCAACGTTGACAGGATAAAGAGCTGCTGGGTGGGCGAGAGCGAGAAGAATATCAAGCGGGTGTTTGACCGCTACCGCAATATCTGCAATGAGACCAAAATTGCTCCTATACTCCTGTTTAATGAGGCGGATGCTATCCTCGGATTGAGAATGGAAGGAGCAGTCAGAGGAGTTGAAAAGATGGAGAATTCCATACAGAATATCATACTTCAGGAAATGGAATCACTCGGGGGGATAATGATAGCCACGACTAACCTTACAGAAAATCTTGACAAGGCTTTTGAGCGCCGTTTTCTTTATAAAATAAAGTATGACATGCCGACACAGGAAGCACGCTGCAAGATATGGATGCAAATGCTCAAGGGTCTAAAACCGGAAGATGCAGGATATCTTGCTTCACGGTTTAACCTGTCCGGTGGTGAGATAGAAAATATAGTAAGGAGATATTCCGTATCTGCCATACTTTCCGGTGTGAAGGTTATGGATTTGGAAACATTGACAAAGATCTGTGAGCAGGAGAGAATACACTCTCACAACCGTAGCCGGATAGGCTTCTGACAATAATGACAGAGTTCATTTTGTCCTATGAGATAGCAGATTTCAAAAGGACAAAATGAACTCAGGTCAATGGAAAAACTGTAATTATATTTGCAAGTAAAATCATAAAAAACAATAATATGTGGTCTATCATTTGTTTCCTGCTTCTTCTTGCAATAGGAGTTATGCTCGGAGGAGTCGCACTGTTCATAGCGTGGCAAATCATAAGATTTGTCTTGAATCTTATATGCTATCTTCTTTTCGGTCAAGACGAAGTATTCTAATGCGAGCAGGCTATGAAGATTCAATTCAAATTATCTATCGCTGTCCTGCTTCTCTTCCTATCATGTGCCAGGGTGCATGATGTTAAAGTTCCATTTCATTACTCTTGCCTATTCCTGGGACAAGGATAATTCATTGTCATTCCAACATATCGTTTGGTTTGACAGGTTTCAGAGCCCGGATAAGGATGGATGGTATAGGTGTGTAATAGACAAGAGTGAGATACCGAAACATCCGGGTTCCCATCTTTCAGGAATCGCCCTGATGAATTATATAGGTGATAAATATGAGTACAGAGTGGGTGCTCCGATGGCGAATGCATATCTATTGAGGAGATGGCTCCCGCGAAAGACAGGAATATCTTGTCACCTGAATTAAGAAAACTTTATGAAACAATCAAATAAAAAATAACATGATGAAGAAAAAGTTCAATATGATAGAAGAGGAGAAGGTTGTCATTTATGATGAAAGTGATGACTATGATCCCGGAGAAGAGCAGATAGTCGATGATGACGATGAACTGGACTACGACTATATACGCAAATATGAGAAACTTCAGGAAATAGAGCAAACAAAAGAAAAACGACAGCAACGGTGGGTTACATTCGGTGTCATAACCGGTATAATAGTTTTTATAGCCGGACTTTCCTATTTCAACTTCAAGGTAATAAGTTTTTAATCAATCATATTAATTTCTTCCTTGACAAGATACGATCATGGCTATCAAGCTCCGGCAAAGATGAACGTCTATCTGGTAAAAGAATTTAAGAAAGGGAAGAAAATTTTTCTCCGAATTTATAATGCTTATAACGGCGTCAGCGATGAATGGGAAGACCTTCCCGAAAATAAGTTTCTAATTGGAAAAGATATATTCTGAAAGATTATAAGTATGGACAATAAGGAAATTCATGGAATTAGAATTGAAAATGTTGAATATGTTATGTGGCCCTATAAGGCAGTAAGAATCAACATACCTGTTCTGGAAGCGTGTAGGCGTTTGAATGTTCATGGACTTGATTTACTCGGAAAACTCAAATCACTTTTTGGAGATAAACTGGATGCTCCATTGATACTTCATCAAGAAGATGTTGAATGGTATATTGATAATGCCTTCACAGAAGAAAATCCTTCAGATATTAGCAAATCTAATGACGAAGAAGAATATATTAATAAAACCATCAATCTGCTGATCAATTGTCTATATTTTGAGGAAAAAATATATAACTATAAAACAAAGCTTGTGGGTCTAAGGGATTCTATTGGCAGAATTACAGTGCCTCCGATATTCGAAGACTGTAAGCCATGCCATGACATTGATTTCACAAAAACACTTGCTACTGTGAAACATAAGGGAAGGTATTGGCTGACTCCAAGAGATGGTTCAGGAAGACTTGATGAGCACCTCTGCTTTGATTCAATATCTTCTTCTTTCTGTTACGCATGGGTGATAAAAGATAATAAATATGGCAGACTTGACTCACGAACCGGTAAAACCATAGTGCCATGTGAAATGGACTGGTTAGAATCTATAGACTATGGTTTTCAAGAACTATTCAGTAAAAATGGGAAAATAGGATGGACTAACACTATCGATCCTGACGATAATATCTATATCTCTCCCCAATTTGAAGCCATTAATCTAACGACCCATCAGCTGAAAAAAGATGGTGAATGGGGTTGGCTGTTAAGAGATGGCTCATTTACTTCGGAACCTTCCGCATCGCGTAGAGAGTGTCAAGAGTTATCTTGGAATCTTAAGTCGTACCTTAAGAAAAGACCGATCTCTCCGGACTATATAGAAGAATATTATTCTGCCGAAGAAGTGTTTTCTTTAATAGAGGATAAGGCAAAAGAATCATTTGAAACATCCCTACTTCCTACTATATCTTTTCAAAACCTGAATAGTTCTGACGATTCTGAGATTGCTTTAAAAAAAATTGAATATTTAATGGAAACGATAGACTCGTTTGTGAGGGTATATAGGTACGATCATACAAAAGATTCAATCAAACTTGCGGCGATTTTTCCTGACGACATCATTGATATTCCGTATTTTCCTTTTATAAATATCACTATCGAGAGAGATCAACTACACGTATTCTGGTCTCACAAAGATAATCACCAGGTGTGGAAGGATTTGGAATCCGATTTCTTAAAACTATGTTATGTTCTTATCCTTCCGGATAAAGACACCTTTAGAATAGAGATGTTAAAATCTTTCCCTATTACTGAATTACATACAGCCGCTTGTTTTATTGCCTCTTATTACAATAAAGTATGGGGTATTCAAGCCGATCAGTTAATTCCAATATTCAAATAATGGTAACAATCAAATCCAAAAGCTATGTGGAAGACTCCGATTTATATTCTCACAGCCAAGACCATCAAGTTTCACAAAAATGACATCTATCCGAATTATAATCTTGATAGACTCTTATATCTCCCCAGGCGAAACCTTGATCGTCTTTTACTCCGCCTCTGAAAGAAGGCGATGACAGAGTTATTCCCACTCCTTGCGACTGGGAGTTTGAGGCAACTTTAGAGGAAGCGGTATGCTGGGGGAATACATCGGGGGTATAACGGTCAGCAGGTGGCGGTGTTAGTTCACATCGAGGTTGGCAAGTCTTGAAGTCATACCATGTCCAATGATGCTTGCCGACAATCTCATCGGGATTGCAGATATAGGCACATATAGCCTCCCCTTTCTGATAGCGGTCGAGGTCGTGGGGTGCTAATCCTTCTGTGGCTCCTCTTAGTCCTGTATTTTCAGGAAATTCGATATTAAATTTTTCTCTAAAAGATTTGAATTTTTGAGATCCATTTATAATAGAATTACTTATTTTCAGATTCAACGGTATTTAATAATAATTCTGTTCCCCACTTTTTGTGCAAAAGTAGTTCTCTAAGATTTGTTTAATATCTTCAGTGAGTTTATAGCGGTCCAAAAATT
>JAIDPA010000236.1 GCA_029062985.1 Muribaculaceae bacterium | reverse complement strand
ATTGCGATCTTGGCTTTTTTCTTTAATCCTGAAATCTCTAATTTATGAAACTGTATATAATCATCGGTATTTAGAGTCTTGTCGTCAAACTTGGGGGCGAAATTGACCATAGACAAAAGGTGACTGAATCTTAATGATATTGCACCGACTTTATCGCCTTCGTTATATAACCGACGATGCGTAGCTGCGAGAACGTCAATAAGATCACTTTTGTCTTGGGTATCCTGCATTTCCTTGCCTGAATATGTCGGCATCGTATAAACGAACGAAAGTCCGGAACCGTAATACTGTGGCGTGGCTTCCGATTCGAGAGCTGATGACGGACTTACAGCGACAAAAGAATGCTCATGCTGGGGATACCAATATTGAGACCCGTCATAATACCAAACACCGTCGCGATTGACCACCGAAGTTTTGTTGAAAATTACGAATGGATCAGTATCGACTGTTTGTAACTTCATGTCGCCATAGACCGAAAATTCATTAATAACTGTGGTCATCGCACGCGTTTCGGGTGCCACATCAAACGACATTTCGACACCCCTCTCAACCTCCGGCTCATAAACGGAGCCGGAGCTGCACGAAGTGAAGCACAACATGCAGCAAATAATAAGCATGGTTGTTTGAAATGGATTGTATTTCATACTGTAACTGATTCTGGTTAGTATTGTATGTAGCTGTCAATAAATTGATTCCGGTTAGTATAGTCCTGATCTATTAGTCAGATCAGACAATTCATAATTATCCATTTACAAAGTTAGAAAATATTTTTGAGAAATAGAAATTTGAATCCCCAAAATAATAAAATAAATTCTATTAAATCTTAAAATCTACTCTCAACTTTAGTTTGAAAACTGAATAACTTAAGTTTAGTAGGCTCAACTTAAGGTTTAAATGGTTATAAGGTTATAGGGTTATCTGTTTGTTTTTTAGATATTTTTGATGATAATATAAAAATCTCAAATCCGAAAATTTTTGGATTATTAAAGAAATTTCACCCTTATTTCATATTCTATAAACTTAAGCCGAAAACCCACTAACCCGATAACCCTCAACTTAAGCTTGCGAAAGTTGAATTATTAATACTTGGTGGTTGAATTCTAAACATTTACAGATGAAGTTAGTCAACTATAAGAACGAAATGGTTTACCTTTTGGAATAATTGGTATTATTAGGAGAAATGACTTGTGTTTGTTTCTAAAAATGTTTTTCTTATGATTTTCTTTGATAAATTTTTTAAATCTGCCTATGAGGCGGTTGAATTGGGGAATGACTATCTTTTCGGTCTTAATGGAAAAGATGTCAATCTCGAGTTGGCTTACAAATATTTTGAAATCTCAGCTGCTAAAGGTTTCAAGCCGGCTGCTGATGCTCTCAATTTTTATTTTACCGTCGAAAATGGAGAGCTAATAATGAATCCTGAATTTGAGGAAGTTTACCCGATGATAAAAGGTCTTCGGCAGGATGCTCAGAATGGTGTGGCTGAAGCTTGCTATATCTTAGGAGTGCAAAAACTGTCACCGGAAACTGATGATTTTATCTTTAATCAAGGGCTTAACTGGATTAAGACAGCTGCTGATAAAGGTTATCCCCCCGCTATGTATGCCCTGGCAAAGGTTCTTTTTTCAGGGAACCGTGTGCCAAAGGATGAGATAAGAGGAAAGGCGCTCGTCTTGGAAAGCGCCAAGAAGGGTCATATCCCTGCCGTTGCTGCACTTTTTAATATTGGCGAACAAGAAATAGCTACAAATATCCTTTCAAAAATGGCTGAAGAGAACAATCCTGAAGCGCTTGAAATGCTTGCAGAAGTGGAGAATGATAAAAAGAATTTTCAGAAGGCGGCGAATCTTTTCGAGAGAGCTGCCGAGTTAGGTAATGTTGGCGCCATGTTCAACCTTGCGTTATATTATGAGCATGGCGACCGTATTCCCAAAGATATACATAAGGCATTGAAGTGGTATAAGGCAGCCGCTGAAAAAGGAGATGCAACGTCAATGGTAAATCTTGGTTCTCTGTTGGAGGATGGTCCTGAGGATATTCAGAATCATAAGGAAGCTTTTCAGTGGTTCTTGAAAGCTGCTGAATCCGGTTATACGGTAGCATGGAATGAAGTTGCCCATTGCTATAAATACGGAATAGGAGTAGAGCGATCTGCTGATAAAGCGTACGAGAATTATCTGAAAGCAACTGACACGGAAGATCCCTCAATGACTTATTTCAATCTCTATTTGCTTTATGCAGACGGAAAAGCTTGTGAACAAAATCTGGAAAAAGCTGTACCCTGGCTTATTAGAGCAGCCGAAATGAAATCGTCGGTAGCCAATTATCATCTCGGACTATTATATAAGAATGGCGTTGGTGTAGAGCAAGATGGAATGGAGGCATTCAGGCGGTTCAAAATATCGGCAGAGGGAGGTCATCCGCATGCGCTATATGAGTTAGGAATAATATATAAATACGTCTTTAACGACCCTCACTCGGCATTTGAGTGTTTTTATAGAAGTGCTTCCGAGAATATAGAGTCTATGTATGAATT
Source organism: Muribaculaceae bacterium (assembly GCA_029062985.1). Lineage (GTDB taxonomy): Bacteria > Bacteroidota > Bacteroidia > Bacteroidales > Muribaculaceae > Lepagella. The sequence goes on along the minus strand of JAIDPA010000236.1, from coordinate 11,268 downwards.
AGGCACTTGCTATTATTACGGAAAGGGATGTGAAAAAGACGATAATAAAGCTTTCCAATGTTATCGGAAGGCAGCTGAAGCCGGCAATTGCGAAGCCCAATATGAAGTGGGAGTATGTTACAGGCAGGGTGAAGGTTGCGAACAAAACTTTTTAAAAGCTATAGAATGGTATGAAAAGGCAATCGCTAAGGGCAATACCAAAGCGATGGTGAATTGCGGCATCCTTTATGATAACGGATTAGGAGTGGAAACCGATCCTAAGAAAGCATCTTATTATTATTAGCTTGCTGCCGATAGAGGTGAGGTGCAAGGATATTATTGTCTTGGGAATATGTATTTCTACGGAAGAGTAGGTTTCCCCGTCAATTATCAAGAAGCTGTCAGGTGTTTTGAGGAGGGTGCCAAAGGAAAGGAACCGGATTCAATTTTCCATCTTGCGATATGTTACAGCAACGGTCTTGGTGTGGAAAAAGACGAGAGAAAAGCCTACCAATTATTACACGAGTCTGCTGATTTAGGTTGGCAGCCGGCAATCAATGTGATAATTCAAAACAAGATTTCACGACCCTAAGGTTTATATTTTAAAGAAAGATCAGATGAAATTATTTCTTATCCTCTTCTTAGTTTTACTTACTTCATCAATACCAAAAGAGACAGAAGAATCTTTTGGTATTGATGTCAGTCATCATAATGGAAAAATTGACTGGCAAGAAGTAAAGAAAAATCATAAACTTCTATTCGTTTACGTCAAGGCAACAGAAGGTGCGACCTATGTTGATCCCCAATATAGCGCCAATATCGCAGGAGTTTCTAAGGCAGGTTTCACGGTAGGAAGTTATCATTTTTTCAGAATGACCAGTTCGGCACATTCTCAATTTGAAAACTTCAAGCGTACGGTAGATATTAAGAAACAAAAATGTATTCCAATGGTGGATGTGGAGAAATCAGATAATCATTCACAAAAAGAACTTCAGGATAGTCTAAATGTTTTTATCTCTCTGGTAAAACAATATTTCGGTAAGGATCCGATGATCTATGCTACCAATAGGTCTTATAATGAATTATTGGGAAAGGATTATAATAAATATCATTTATATATAGGAAGATATGGCGATCGGGCTCCGGTTATCCCTGGGAAAGGAACTTACACAATCTGGCAATTTACTGAGGAGGGAAAACTCAAAGGCATCCCCAAACTTGTAGATAAAGCTCGATTCAATAATAAATACTCAATTAAAAATATACTTTTATCTGAAATTAAACATTAATCTTCCTGCCCGCAAATAAAACGGAAAAATTTTACTCCTAAATTCACGGAGGTCTTCCGGTAGTATTTTTTGACTTATAGGATATTTATTCAGATTGATAGTCTGCATGTATTTGTTTCTTACGATTTATTTTATTAATTTAGAGCCCTAAAAGAAGCTACTATGAAAATAACCGTTGATTAGCTACTCAAAAGGCTGGCTACTTACTTCAGCATGACATTAGTCCTTTACCAAAATCAAATGATCTTTATCACATAATCTACCTTTCAGACATCAAACAATACATATCCTAACTTCAGCAGATAATTCAGGTAAAATTCAATGAAAGAAATATTTTCTTAACTTAATGCATGAGTCTCATTTTACGTATCAGAACCATCATACTTTGTATGATTATTTTATTCGTTCTTTCGATTGAATCCCATCCCTTCTCATTTAGGTATGAGACTGATGGGAAGGAATCTTTGTCTCTTGGGGATAGTCTCATCCAGGAAATGGTATGTTTCATAAAACCTGAATTCAAACTTAATAAAGACTCACGTAAACATATTGAAGGGAGAATAAAGAAATTTCCACACAAAATCATTCGACGAGATACAGTAGCACATTTCCTGAACACTGCCTACGCAGTAGCTTACTTTGAATTTTGCAAACATGATTATAAGAATGCCATGGTATGGGTTGATGAATTCCGGAACACATCAATGCCTCCAGGTCTATTGTCAGACATTTTCAATTACTCTTCTATCGTTTTTAATGCTTCTAATTCAATTTCAAAAAAGGGACGTTTCAAAACAAAGAAAGATAAGAACAGTTGGTTTGCTCCCATAAAACTCGAGTGGGCGGATACTATTAATTTAAATTTAGAACGTACTTATATACAATTTATTGATTCATTTATTGACGATATTCCATTAGATCTGAATATAAATACTTATAACGCTATTTTGACCTCATATAAACAAGGGAATGGCCCGCTTGAATGGCTAAATGGTTATTTCAAAAAGGGATTTATGCAGCGTTGCATTGATGCAGGTCGAGTGGACATCACAGAAATCATCTATAGACTTTGGAATATATCCAAGGAGAACTTTTCCTTAAATAATTATGGATACCTTGAGTATAGTAATAAAAAAATTAAAGTTGATAGTACTGCTGTCTCAAATTTTAAGTTTGAAACACTTCTGTTGGATATAAACCGTAAAAAGGAATATATCGATTCCCTTATTCAATGCGATCCAAAAGCAGATGTTACCAAATTAGCATTACAATTATTCAGCCAGTATTTCCTACAGTATCGATATGAAGAACTGCTATCTGCATGCAATTCGTTTAAAAACAATATTTCTCCCGAATCACATCATACACTCCACAATTACTGGGCACTTGCATTATCGAATCTTGGTCTTTATGAAGACGCCATCGCTCATTATGATTTGGCTATAGACCGGGCTCCGTCAGAATCTATCTTGTCTATTATCAAACTTAACAAGGGGTGTACTTTAGGAGAAATGGGGCTTTATCAGGATGCTGTCAAATTATTTATGGAAGAAAAAGGATCTCCTTCCACCCCGCCTGAAAAGTTTAATTGGAATGATAACCTTGCATATATCTACAGCCATTTTGATACACAGACAGCCCTGATATATTATAATATGGCTGAGAAATATATAGACTCCGGCAGTATGTATGCTGAACGGAAAATACGTCATTTCTGCAGAAAAGCGAAGATACTTGAGTCGAATAAATTCCTTCAAAGAGAGGCGATTGAAAAAGCGTTACATTATGATAGTGGCTTAAGCTTTGTGAATCCCTCTTTAGGTATGGCTTACTGTGAACTCGGTATATTCAATATGTCATCCTTTGATTATGAGGAAGCCGATAAGAATTTCTTGTTGGCTTATTATCACTATAAAAATTTATCACCGACGGATTTAAGACTTGCTACTCTAAATCGAGAATATGCAGAGAATTTGTGTTTTCTCGGCAGAGAAGATGAAGCAGCATCTATTCTTAAGCGACAACTTGAAATTTTTGAAAGTAAATGTGGTAAGACTCACAGTGAATATATCCGTTCCATTTATTCTCTCTTCAGAATCAGTTGTTCTTTTCCTGGATTAAAGATCGACGTTGACTCTCTATATAATGAACTGCTTTCCCTCAATATCCGGAACTCTCTTGTGCTGACAGAATTCGAAAGATTGTCTACAAATATTTCTTTTCTGCTATATAAAGATGAGGGCATGAAGACCATAAGTGCAATCGAAAATTCTATGGAAAACAACTTCAATGAATTTCAGTCTACTTTGATTTATCAAAAATATGAACAGATATGTCGGAGATTACTTTCATTGGATGAGTATAATTCGCGCATATCCACAATTATGCCCAAATTGAAGGAAAAAATAATTTCCGGTATTCTTCGTCTCTCCGGAAAAGAACAGAGCACTCTTCAAAAGCCCCTTGAAACTATACTCAACGGACTAATCATAATGGGAGATTATAAAAATGCGCTTGAACTATCCCTATTTAGGAAGGGTCTTCTTTTCTACAATAAAAAGATTGTAGAGCGACATCATGCCGGCACCGGTAAAGGTAAAAAAGAATTGAGGAAACTCCATCTTAAAAAACAGGAATTGAATCAGGCAATCGCATTTAACGATACCACTCATGTCCCGGCGCTTTCATCTACAATACTTAGGATGGAAAGAGAAATGAATAAGGATTTGATAAAAAATAAAAACATAATTTCTCAGGTCGATAGGAATCTGACTAAAGTGACAAAGCGTCTGGACGAATCGGATCTTGGTGTGGATTTCGTTAAGTATGAGGATAAAGGAGATATATACTATGGTGCATTTCTGATTGATAAAAAGGGATTTTGTGGTTTCCGCCTTATTGGTCGTGAAAAGGATATCCTTGATCGCAACGTAGATATATGGTCTTTTCTAAATGATATCAAAGAAAAATACAAGAATATTTATTTCTGTCCTGACGGAGTATTGAATAGCATCGGCATTGAATACTTTTCTGTAAATAATATACCGGTCAATCAGACACATAAACTACATCGTGTGTTCCATCTTTCAGACATAAATAAATGTGAAGGATTAGGAAATAATATATATCTGCTTGGAGTTTCCGACCATAATTCTCCAATCGGAAAGGGTGAGATAATTGAACGAGGAGATTGGACTGATCTTCCCAGCGTCAAGGATGAAATTGAATTAATTGAAAAAGATTTACACAATTTCAAGCCTTCAGTGCTATTCAATGACGAAGCGACGGAACAATCTTTAATGGCACTCTCCCACTCCCCAATTTCGACCCTGCATATCTCCACTCATGGATTTTATAGAAGTAATCGTATGCTCATGGATGCGGCAAAAGACAGTAGTCATTGCGACTATCACATAGCCCGACGCTTCCTTTCTTCCGGATTGGAACAACTATCGGGATTAGTGCTTCGAGAAGGAAATCTTTCATGGAAAGTACCGTTTATACTTGAAGAAAATGATGATATCCTTATTGCCGAAGAGATTGAAAATTTGGAATTTCCGGGCCTCAACCTCACTGTATTGTCTGCCTGCGATAGCGGTCTGGGAAAAGTGGACTCTGAAGGGGTAATAGGTATGCTGCGTGCTTTCAGAATGGCAGGAAGCAGAAATCTTATTTGCTCTCTTTCTAAAGTGGACGATTATTGGGCTGCTCAATTTATGGACCTCTTCTATCAAGAGGCTGCTAAAGGTGAGTCCATACATAAATCCTTCCATACTGCGCAACAATGGTTATACCATGAATTGCCTGATAATCCGGAGGTATGGTCATCATTTATTCTGATAGAATGAAAACTATTGCCACACTACTAAATAATAATCTAAATTTATGATAAATAGACATTTTCTTTTAACTATCTTGATCTTAACGATAGGCATGAATGTATGTTCAACTAATCGCGCCCTCCTCGTAGGTATAGGTCAATACGACACTCAAAAGACAGGATGGAGCCATATTCACGGAGATAATGACGTGGAACTCCTGAAAACTCTGCTGAAGAAAAACGACTTTAATGATTTAGTAACACTGACTAATGAAAAAGCCACGAAAGCTCAGATCGTTAAAGCACTGACTGATCTGGCGGGAAGATGTAATGTCGGCGACAAGGTATATTTTCATTTCTCAGGACATGGGCAACCTGTAAGAGATGACAATCATGACGAGGGGACATCAAAAAAATACGATGAATCAATAATCCCTTACGATGCGTGTCGTGACAGTAGACGTCTTAATGGGAAATATACAGGTCAATTCCATTTAATTGATGATGAACTCTGCCCCCTGCTCGAAGCAATAAAAAAGAAACTCGGTAAGGATGGTGAATTAATGGTTGTGGTTGATGCCTGTTTCAGTAGAGGCATTCAGAAAGATGAAATAACTGATATCGATCCTGATTTACTGCGATATGTGAGAGGTACCAACTTTGCCTTTACACCTCCCGGACGCATTTCTGTAAAAACACCCAAACAATTTACTCCCGGAGCAAAAATGACAGTCATAACTGCCTGCAGAGAAAATGAACGCAATTTTGAATATAAAAGTCCGAATGGGTGTTTTTACGGCTCACTTTCCTATTATATTTCCATTTTACTTAAGGATAATGCTGATTTTGAACGTTGGAGGGAATGTTTTCTGGGAAAGAACTATCAAATGAAACGTATTTTTCAAAGTTTTCAACACCCTTCAATAGAGATTTTTCCTTAAAATACGATTATGTAATAATCGTATTTATGATGTTTATATCTTTCTTGTCATCGGCAAATAATCTCTTTTACATCCGATCATATCAAAAGTGCGAGGCAGCTTGGGGCTGCCTCGCGTTGTCTTCAAACTGCTGGGCCGTTTTTTCATTTACCTTTCTCTTCTGATGGTATATCTGATTAGTAATAAATTTCTTTATTTTCAATATGAATACCTCAGACAATATGCTTCACGCTGACAATACCAACCTCGCTGTGCATTGCGAGCCTTCTGACAATAATTATGCCCGAAAGGTCGTCACCGGATCTCTCCTTACTGTCGCTTGGTTAGTCTTCGCGCCTCTCATGTATCTCATCAATCGGAAGAATCCCCTTCTGAGCAAAAAGCAATTACTTTGGCACAACATATTCTCACCTCTCACCGGGACGGTTCTTTCGCTGATTATCCTCCTTTTCACCCTGCCGAGTCTTTCCTCAAATATTTCCTTCGAAGGAATATCGATCAGCTCCTTCCCCGAACTGACCGACCTTATGAATCCCCCATACGATTTTTGGCAACTTCTTCTTACCGCCTACTTCCTCCCTGTCTATGCTTTCTGCGTTCTCTTTCTGTTCCTTACAATGGCTCTGACAGGATGGTCGTATGCCGATGCCTCGATTTATATTTGTCAGTTGGCTGCTCAAGCTATTTATACCATACTCCCCATCATCTCCATCGTTTTAATATTAGTGAGACACCACAAAAGCAAAGGTACATCCATCTGGGGGACTATCTTTTATGTGGTTTTTATCTGCATTCAAGCATTTATCTCACTATTCCAATTACTAATCCTGTCGACCCAGATCACAATTTTCAACAGGGGGAATACTTAGAGTTTCTTCGGACTTGTTGTGTGGGTGCTTCAATGCATCGGAAAGGAGACTCACACAAACTATGTGTTTGCAAATGTTTTTATCTATATTTTCCCGTTCTTCATGATTCTTGCTCTTGATTGGATGGCTAAAGTCGTCATAAAGAGCAGGCCCTCCTTAAGCAACAATAGATCAATCTTCCTCGTAGTTATCCCACTTACTCTCCTCGTCATCTATCTCCTCACAATATATATATCCTCTTTAAAAATTGCTTTAATAGTTATCTGAAAAAATGTATGGTTGACTGAATATTCTTTTATGAAAGAAATATTTGTTTACCTTTTCTTCTTTTATGGAATAACACTATATGCAGATAACACATCTATGTTACTCTCTGCACACAGTAATATTCACTAACCATAAAAGAAAATGAAAAAGATCATTATTATTGCAGGTTTGTTGGTAAATGCCTTCGCCCTGCCAGCAACTGAATTGTTGCCGACTACTAAACAATCCCTAATTGCCCAGTATAATAATAGGGAACAAGTCTTAATCGCGTATTACGTCAATGGCAATTCTCTCTCAAGGATAAAAATAAAAATAGAAGCCGGCTCAGTGACATTCTTTTCTACAGGAAAAGATCCTGTAGGTAATGAACAATGGCAAGCGAATATTCCAAGAGGCAATATAGTAAAAACGCATTCTTCAATTGATGGAGATTTAGCCAGAGAATTCGATTATAAATCCACTTTGTACATTCCGGGGTATCAATCCCGTTCAGTTACTATCTATTTCTAATTGATAGCATAACTACTCCGACAGAATAAAATATCATTTAAACATTCAATTTTTGAGTATGATGGTTATAACTTTCGACGTTAAGAGCCATCAGACTTGTTTATTCTATATGTATCAAATTTAGAAATCACTATATTCATCATTAAATATCAGAGGTCTCCGGCAATATGTCCAGATCGGTCAGCGAGAGATTTTAACTTTCACAAACTGCAGGTATTTGTTTCTTATGATTTATTTTATTAATTTAGAGCCCTAAAAGAAACTGCTATGAAAGGAACTGCTGACGATCTGGTAAAAAGGACATTCTTAAAATTGAGTTCTGATTACGGCTTCAAACATACCTTCTGTACACCTCAGAATGCGGTTGTGCTTAAGAATTTCCTGAATGCTCTGTTTGAGGGAAAGATGGTGATCACCGACGTAACCTTTCAGGATAAGGAAGTTCTCCCTCCTGATGAGAACGGTAAGAGGATTGTCTATGATGCCTACTGCACAACGGAGACAGGCTATCATTTCGTGGTCGAGATGCAAAAGGAACAGTCGCCTCTGTTTGGCAAACGTATGGTGTTTTACGTCTCATCCTGCATTTTCCGTCAAGGGGAGAAAGGTGGGTCCTATAAGTTTGAGCCGGTTTATCTGATAGTCATAACCAACTTTAATATGAAGCCTTTTGAGCGGAGGCTTGTTAATGAGGTGGTGCTGATGGAAAGGAACACTGATGTGGTCTTCACTGAGGATGTCAAGATATTTTTCCTTTCCTTACTGCAGGTACATAAAGAATGGGATGATTGTGAAACAGAAATTGAAAGACAACTTTATCTTATAAAGAATATGGAAAACTTAAATAAAGAGTCGAAACCTTACAAGTGCGGCAAATATGACGATATGTTCAAGGCATCTGAAATTGCCTCTATGGCGGCAGAGGATATTGTGGCATACAGGAACTCCATCATGATTGAGATGGAAAGGGAGTCTGCGCTTGAATTTGCAAAAGAAGAAGGTATGGAGAAAGGTATGGAGAAAGGGATAAAATTAGGCAGAGAAGAAGGTAGAGAGGAAGTTGCCCGAAAAATGAAGGAAAACGGTATGGATTTGGGCGATATAATGCTTTTCACAGGGTTATCGGAGAGCCAAATCGACGCACTCTAAAGATTTTCCATTTACTTTTTTCTTTTTTCAGGTATTAGTTTATAAAGCGAAACATTTATAAACATTAATGCTATGGAAGAAGAAATACTGTCAGGGGTCGGTAAAAAGACAAGAATAGGTTTTCAAAAGGGAGCTATCTCTGAAAAAGAGCTTTTAAAGATTTATACTCACAATAAAAGGGAGGCTGATAAGATTCATCTTTTCGGTATGAAATATAATGACCTCCGAAATCTTTATAGAGAATCTCATAACCCTATTCTCAAATCCAGGATTGAAAAGCTATTTACAGAAAAAGATGAGAAGGATAGGAAAAGTTGTGACCAAAACAAAACAAGTCTGCAAAAGTTGAAAGAACTGGAGGAAAATGCCCTCGGAATTGGACTAAAGCGTGTGCTCCATATCATTCGGAAAATAAATATCTCACCTTCCGATAAAAACTTCCTCATTCTGTCTACTCTTATTGAGGCAGAATATGCAAATCTATGTGCCAAGAGGAATAAAAAGAAAACCCGCCAATGTTACGATCGAAAATCTTATCTTCTTGAAAAGGCAGCTTATTTTGCAAAAAATTCCGACTGGAAATATGGTTACAACAATTCTACGTGGAAAAATGCTTCTTACATAATTTTCTTCTATCTTCCAGATGGAGAACAGCTTTCGTGGCATACGAAAGACTTCACCATATATCAGCGATTTCCCTATCTTGACGTAGAATGGGATGGTAAAATATGCTCGACAATGTCTAAACTTCTCTCTTATCTTGAATCTACATATTCTCATCTCCTTCAGAATTCTGTCGCTGCATAATTTAATTTCGCAAGCTCAACAGGTTAAACTTTATTATAATGGTAAAAGCCATTTTCTCTTTAGTTGCCAAAGCGCTGTACAAGATAGGGAGAATACTGAATCTTTCATATAATGAGATTAATATTATCGTTTATTTTTTTCTGATTCCCTTCTCCTGGACCATTTTAGTTGATATATGGATTGGTAACGGAATAGCCTCTTTATGCTTTTTATTATTTTCGCTTATAATCTTCAAGAAAAAGCAGCATTGTTTTCCTGAATGGTGCGACATTCTGTTTTATAAATCTGTGGTCTTTTTAAAATGGTTTAATTGTTTCGGAAGCAATTATATATTGAGTTCAGTGATAATTTGTGTTCTCATACCCATTCTCGTGTATGGCTTTTTAATCTATTTGATTTGTTAGGCGGAAATCTCAAAAATAAATCTGAAAAGTTGTTTACCTTTCTTTATTGAATGGAATAATTAACCTGAAAAGGTAATTTTTTCCATTGCCAATAGAAAGTGTCGCCAAAAAGATTTATCTTTGCATCTGAATAGCGTCAACCTCGACGTTGTCTACGCTGAAAATCTGGACAATTTTCAAATTCATACAGACAACAGGCAATGGCGCTCACGCCATATTCCCTTTTATGGCGTGAGTTTTCTTTTTCTTTTGTTCCCTGTACGTATATTGTCCGTTATTAGCAACTTCCCATATCGTGATTGATTTATTGAAATAAAAACCTCTTTTCATGAAAACAAGTTTTTACTTTGTCCTCTGGATTGCAATATATCCAATCCTGGGTCTTTTCAATATTCCCTTTCTCAACAATAATTCTTTTATTGTAGCACTTATCATAGTCTGGGGTCTATCAGCTATGATTAATAAGATGATGCCTCAGATTCTGATATACGAACAAGCATGTAATATGTTTCCTATTTTTGAAGACATATTTACAGGAAATGTTAAAAATTTTTACAAGCGTCTTAACCGACAGACAATTATTGAGACTATTACTGCCATCTATTTTTGTGTCACTATGGTAGTAATTGCTTTTGCAATCTTCAGCAGAGGCTTAAATGACTGGTTCGCCCTACTAATTTTTGCACTTTTCACCTACGGAGCCATAGCGCGCTCCGTGCAGCTGTCAAAAGCTCGGTATTCTCTCAAAGAGAATCCTACTAAAGAAGAATGCGAAGAAATAGCAGTCAATACATATAAATTTGATTATGCCGACTATGCCCGGTATCGCAGCAATACAACTGCAGAACAGATGCTCCCACCTATACCAAAACATTTCAAAGCATTCCAGATTGTCTCGCTGATATTTGCAATTATTGCCGCCATACTCGGACTCATATATTTAGTCTATGGTATTGTGGTTTTTTTCAGCAGCTTCTCTGTTGATGCCTGGGCTTTCGGAATGATGGGATGCCTTTATGGATCTCTTGCGATATATTTCGGCATCCGGGATTTCATCTCAATTCTTCCACATCTGCGCAAATCGCAATATAAATCATTGTAAAAATAGGCCGGAAGTGACCACTTGCATAATTGCTTCCTTCGTTGAAATGGAATAAATGAATTTTGCTTTATATTTATCATTTACCTTTCTTAGATATTTAGTATTATTCTGCAAAGGGTCTGTCATAAAAC
>JAIDPA010000235.1 GCA_029062985.1 Muribaculaceae bacterium | reverse complement strand
TGAATCTATAATTACGTTTGTCTTAAAGTCAGTCTTTTCGGCAAGTGTCCTATAGAAGTAGACTCAACTTTTCGACATCGCAAAATTACATCATAACCACCCTATTTTCCAAGCGTTTAACAGAATTTAACTAATCTTTTATTGTTTAAACCTGATGTTAAAAAGCTCTGCAGAGACTTAGACACTGATTATTAAATAATTAAATATCACAATTACAACGGAGGCATTTAAATAATATCATAATTTTAACCCTGATTTTGAGGAGGGTAATTAGGTGGTTAGTGGATTGGGCAATCCCCCAATCTCCCAATCCCCCAATCCCCCAATCTCCTATTTCACACCGAGCAGAAGAGGAAAACAAGCGATGGGACACCTATCTCAAGCATTACACCCTGTACGATAGCGTATGGCAATGCCTCCTGCCCGCAGGTGCGCACAATGACCGGAAGAACTACATCAATGGAGGCTACTCCGGAAGCACATATCGGCGCGTACCAGCCGAACACCCTTTTAAAAACCGGCGCACATGTCAGCGACAATATTTCCCTGACCATATTTGCCATGAGGGTGATGGTAGCAAGGCGAGTGGCTAATTCCATGCCGATCACCTCTTTCTTAAAGTCAATAATCAGGAGTGGAGCAAGGGAATAGTAGCCCAGTCCGCTCCCCATGGCAAGATATTCTGAAAGGGAATAATTCTGAAGGATTGCCCATGCGATGAATGTAAACGCCAGTGTGCCCCCAACTGTGAGGAACGGAACCAGAATAGCTTTCTTTGTAAGCCTCGAAAGTGTGGGGACGAGATTTTTATGTCCGAATTCAAAACCGATAATAGCTATAAGGATATATAGCACCGGCATTGATAGAGAAGATAGATTGAGTTCGGAAGGAATAACTCCGGAATAACCTAATGCAATTCCCAGACTGAAAACCAATACAATAAGCAGACTACCTTTCATTTCCTTTTGCTTGATTTTGACAATATGAGGGCAGCCGAAACGCTACCGAGTGTGGCAAGCGAACCGATGATGAGTGCTTCTTTACCGTAAGTTGCAAAGTTTTCTACAATTTCCCTATTCGACCCTATTGATATTCCCATCAGGAGGAGTAGCAGCCATATTATAGCAGTCAATACAACGGGAGGGACAGACGGAATTTCAAATTTACGCAAGAGAAAACCGAGGATGAGGAAACCGAAGAGAATGAAAATCGTAGTCATATCTCAGATGGAGAACAAATCAGGCTATTCCAAGAAGTTCGATATCAAAGATAAGGGTTGACCCACCCGGAATACCGGGTACGTTGCGTTTGCCATAACCTTGTTCAGCCGGCACGTATATTTCCCAGCGATCGCCGATATGCATCTGCTGGAGCGCTATTATCCATCCCGGAATCAGATCACGAAGTCGGAAAGCCGGAGCGACACTTCCACGGCTGCTGTCGAACGTTTTCCCGTTAATGGTCTTTCCGACATAATGCGCCGTCACTACACTTGAGCGGTTAGGAGTCTTTGAATTCCCATCGCCTTTCTTAAGCTGTCTGCCATAAACTCCTGCCCCGAGGGAAACAACCCCCGGCTCATTGGCTTTTGATGCCAGCCATTCTCTATTTTTATCTATATAATCCTGTTTAGCCATAAATTATTAAATTGAAACAATTTTCAAATTTATATTTAATATTTTAGATTTCAAAACTGCCTGAAGGAATTTTGGGAAATTACCTTCTGCCGGCAGGGGAAGTTGGGGACAACTTCCCTCCCCGGTATGCCTCGCGCCCAATCGACTAATCACCTAACCGCCTAATCACCTAACCGCCTAAAATGAGCTTAACCGAAACTTATATCAGCTGATTTATGTTACATATATTAGGTGCGAAGCTGTTCCCGTCAGGGGCTGTGCCCCAACCACCCGACCCCACAAACCCAAATAACCCGATATATGAAAAAGATTATCTCTTTAGCTGCCGCAGTTCTGCTGCTGGCTTCATGTTCCGACGACAAGGGCGGAGTAACAATCAAATTGCCTGATGACTTCAAGGGTGAGACCTTGGTTATCAGCCATGTGACTATCGACAATATCTTCACCGCCCAAAAGCAGGAAGACCTCAAAGTGGTTTATGACACTTTAGAGGTGAAGAACGGTGTGGCTCAAATGAAACTTGACCCCGCCGGAGCTGCCCGCTATAATATTGAATCCCCCGTAATCAGCCGTTCTGAACCAGACTTCTATGCAGCCCCTGATGAATCTCTTGAAGTGGTCATCAAAAAATTTGACCCTCTGGATTATGAAGTGAAGGGCACTCAATTGATGGAAGACCTCACTAAACTTACTTCCATCACCGCCCCCATTCAGCAGGAATATGTAGCCTTGGTAGAAACCAGCGAAAACGTCAGCGAAGAGCAGACCAAAGTAATTATGGACCGCTACGATGCAGCTATCAAAAAGTTTGTGGCTGATAATCCCCGGAGTCCGGCTGTGCCTTTTGCTATCCTCGACCTCAGCGGAGATGATTTCAAGGCAGCCTACGACAATATGACTCCGGAGGCTAAGCAATCTATACTAATGCCATACGCCGAACTCTATAACCGTCAGGCGGAAGAAATGCAGCAGGAAAGAGCAAATGAAGAGGCTCGCAAGGCGGAAGTGGCATCCGGCACAATCACTGCTCCCGGCTTTACACTCCCTGATCTGGCTGGCAAGAAAGTAAGTCTTTCCGATTTCAAAGGGAAATGGGTTGTGCTCGACTTCTGGGGCAGCTGGTGCGGATGGTGCGTAAAAGGTTTTCCGGCTCTTAAGGAAGCCTACTCCAAGTATGGCGACAAGATAGTAGTCATAGGAATTGACTGCAACGAATCGGAAGCTGAATGGCGTGCCGGAGTAGAGAAACACAAGCTACCCTGGATCAACGTCTACAACGGACACGATAAGAAGCTTTACGAAGATTATAAGATAGAAGGTTTCCCGACAAAAGCAATCATAAATCCGGAGGGAAAACTCGTCGACCTGACCACAGGAGAAGATCCTGCCTTCTTCGAGAGATTAGGTAAATTTGTGAATAGGTGAGTAGGTCATTAGGTCATTAGGTGATTAGGTGATTAGGCGATTAGGCGTTAGGCGCGAGACATAGTGGGGAGGGAAGTTGGGGACAACCTTTAAATTGAAATTTGAAAATTATGATAGTATATCACGCCCAATCTCCCAATCACCTGACATCCAATCACCCAATGACCTAATCCCCTACCGCCTATAATTCAATTCAAAAATGAGATTAGTTATACAAAGAGTTAGCTCTGCCTCCGTTGAAATCGGTGGGGAGCTTTTCTCCTCTATTGGGAGGGGACTGATGATTCTTGTAGGAGTTGAGAAAGAGGATACCGATGGAGATATGAAATGGCTTGCTGCAAAGGCTACCTCTATGCGTATTTTTCCCGATGAAGAGGGAGTTATGAACCGTTCGGTGGTGGATATCGGCGGAGAAGTGTTGGCAGTCAGTCAGTTCACACTAACAGCTTCCACACGCAAAGGGAATCGTCCAAGTTACATAAGAGCAGCCGGTCATGAATTGGCAGTGCCCCTTTACGAAAGCTTCTGTAGCTATTTGAGTTCTTTGATAGGTAAGGAAGTAAAGCGAGGTGTCTTTGGAGCCGACATGCAGGTAAGCCTCGTCAACGACGGACCCGTCACTATAGTAATCGATTCCCGCCTGAGGGAGTAGGCATTAGGCACGAGGTATCACAATTTTCAATTTAAAATTCACCTCTGCAGCATTTACTTTTATAGCTGGCAGAGTATATTATTATGAAGGCTTTAGCCTGAAGTCTAAAATCTGAACTCAAATTTATAAAAACAAAATTATGTGCTACAACGCGATTCTTCCTATTACAATCAAGTCAAAAAAAGCGGATGCCCTTCTTTTCCGTCTCACCTGCATCTTCAATCGATGGCGTAAAATGATTAAAAATTATGGAAAACTTGATTGTACTAGTCTGACCGATGATTTCAACCTGATTTCAATGGTAATCAAATCATGCGATATGAAAAACAGTGTGCGCTCTGCCGTACGCACTTGCCGAGACATTGCTTTGTCTTCAGATCCTTCTCTTCCTGACCTTTATTCTTCATTGAGTCGTACTCTCCGTATCCTTTGCGAGGAGCAGGAAGACAGTTCCATAAAGACTATTAAGAAGATATATGATGACCAGGGGATGACTGAGCGTTACCGTCCGCTTTCCAAGCGTCTTAGAAAAGAGAAAATCAGGCGCCTGGGCAAAGAAATAATATTTACTGATATCAACAGCGACCGACCTGCCACCACGCGCCTCGTTCGCCGCATTATCGAAAAAAGAGCCGCACAGACTGTCTTTAAAAATTCCGGAAGAAGCGGGCATGACTCCAACCGCTTCCGTCAGTCGGTCAGACGCGCCGCTTCTTTCAGCCTCTACAACACTTCGTTTATCGACTACGACCGGGAGAAGCGTTTTAATGCGACGCATTGGAAGGTGATCCACTATGCATCAAAAGGAACAAAGGCATTAAAGGCGAAAAGATCCTACAATACGCAGGAAGATGCCCTTAATGCCATTGAAAATCATTATCGTAATCATCCGGGCGACCCGCGCCCGATGGAAGCATATCTATGTGCATATTGCGGAAAATGGCACATAGGACATGTTTCGTAGGTCATTGGGGCATTGGGGCATTAGGGCATTAGGCATGAGGCATACTGGGGAGGGAAGTTGTCCCCAACTTCCCCTGTCGGCAATAAGGTAATTTCTTTTCTGCATAGTGGAGAAAATTACCTTATTGTTTTGGTTTTGTCGCAGCCGGGAAGTTGGGGACAACTTCCCTCCCCAGTTTTTCAAATTGAAAATTGAAAGTTGAAAATTATGATTGTATTTCATGCCTAATGACCCAATCAACTAACCCCAAAATACCTAATTGCCTAACACCCAATGACCTAATCACCTAATTATCCAACTACCCAATCAACTAATTAAAATTTCAATGATACCCCCAAAGAGGCTGTAAATGAGTGCAGCTTATAGTCAGCAGTAAATGTCACGGGCTGTTTGGTTATAATGTTTTCTGTCGTGTACGAGGCATCGTCAACACCAAGCCCTGCAACATACATCACTCCCACATTTACACCCAGATAAGACGTAGGATTAAATGTGAAACCGAGTGTCGGTTCTATCTTGGTCATACCCGGAGTTTCAGGATTATAAAACTCCTTATCGCATGGTGAGAAATCCACCATCAGACCGGCACGCACGTCAAAACGTTTTGTAGCTTTCCATTCCACGCCACCACGCACAAGCCATGAGTTGTGATAATTCTTGGCAAGATGCTGGTCAAGATCGGAAGCTCCTTTAAATTTTATATCAAGACTCTTATATGCACTCCAGAATGTCAGCTGCGCGTCAATATCAGCTGTCCAACGGTCGTTATGCCATGCGGCTCCGAATCCAAGCACTGCCGGCAGAGGCATTTCTGCCGTAAATTCTGTCTTCGACAATCCGTCAAGACGCTGTGCAAGCATTCCCTGAATGGTAGGTTCTGTCACTGCATATTCCACATTTGCCTTGCCTGCCTTAACCTTCATCATGCTTTTTGTCCGGAAGTTCACACCCGCAGTAACGTTCCGGGTTATATCATACATCACTCCAAGGTTCACCCCGCAAGCAATCCCTGCATGACCCGTCAGCTGAGCAGATGCCGGAGTTATGTCGCGAAATGAAGGAAGCTGGAGCTGCGGAGCCAGCAGCTGAAGCATCTGATCGAGTTGCTCGCCGCTCAGAAGTCCTTTATGAAGATCTACTGTTCCCCATGTGAGCGTAAGTCCGGCGCCCACAGAAAGGTTAGGAAGAATACGCCATGCCACAGTTGGCTGAACCGTATATGTGGCAAGCTTCACCGACTGGTTGAGCGTTGCTCCGGGCCAGTTATCTGTCCAGTTGATTGAACTTCCGTAAGGTGTATAGACAGAAATACCGGCTTTAAGATTATCAAAAATGCTGAAAGCTCCGAACACACTGAAAGGGGTCGAAGGATCGCAATCGGTCTTATATTCTTTTCCTCCGACAGTAGCGGTCGCCGTGGGCATAATTGCATTAAAAGAAGCATCAGCCTCCACCTTACTGTTCATGAACGCCATGCCCGCAGGATTAAAGAACTGGCTCTCCGCTCCCAATTTCAAAGCAAAACCGGTATGTCCCATACCGAGCTGACGAGTGCTTAACGTGTTGACCTGATACCCCTCTGCCATTGCTGCAAAAGAGAGAAGCGAGACGGCTGCGGCACAGAGGCAACCCCTCTTGGTGATGTTAATTTTCATATTGAATAAAAAGATTTAACTTAAGTTTCGCTCCCGAAACTTAAGTACAAAAGCGAATAACTGCCACAAAGTTAATACAATTCCCTCACATCACCTTAAAATATCCAAATTTTTCTTTTTTATTGGTCATTTTTTCGCATTGATGAAGGGGTAAGGGATTGGAAACTGAGAGGCTATACACATAGGTATCATAATTTTCAACTTAAAATTTAAAAATAGAGGCTTATTGCTTAGATAAATGAATAGCAAATAAACTGCATGTCAGTGGAGGCTGTTGCTGCTGCGCTGGAATTGCCTGTGGAAGATGTCTCGAAGGTAGGTAATAGGCTAAATCCTAATGCCTGATGCTACCCCCTTTCTGACAGCAAAAAGTCGGCTTTATTTGGTTAATTATAATATTTTGACTAATTTTGCAGTCATTTTATATATCAAACAATCAGTTATGCTCACCATCGCAATCCAGAACAAAGGTCGTCTTAACGAAGACACTGTCGCTCTTCTGGCAGACGCAGGCATTTCAGCTTCTGCCAGTCATCGTAAACTTATCTCTGACGCTAAGGGTTTTCCCCTGCATGTGCTTTTCCTTCGTGATGATGATATTCCGCAGGCAGTAGCGATGGGAGTTGCCGACATAGGCATTGTCGGCTTGAACGAAGTGCTTGAAAAAGGATGTAAGGTTGATGTCGCCATGAAACTTGGCTTCGGGGCATGCCGCCTTTCTCTCGCTGTCCCTAAAAGCGTTGACTATACAGGCGTGGAATGGCTCAACGGCAAACGAGTTGCCACTTCCTACCCTAACATTCTCCGCAAATTCTTTAACGACAATAATATTTCTGCCAGTGTCCATGAAATTGCAGGCTCTGTGGAAGTGGCTCCCGCTGTCGGCATGGCAGATGCAATTTTCGATATAGTATCTTCCGGCGGCACACTTATCCAGAACGGTCTCCGCGAGGAGGACACCGTAATCGAATCGGAAGCAGTGCTTATTGCTACTCCCGAACTCCCTGAAGAAAAGCTGCAGGCACTTGACAAGCTTATGTTCCGTTTCCGTTCCACTCTGGAAAGCCGCGGAATGAAATATGTGCTTATGAATCTTCCTAAAGAGAGAGTTGAAGAGGCGGTTGCCATTCTGCCTGCTATGAAGAGTCCGACGATTCTTCCCCTCGCTAATCCCGAATGGGTGTCGCTCCACGTAGTGCTTCATGAAGATGATCTCTGGGAGAAAATCGAACAGTTGAAAAATGTAGGAGCCTCAGATATTCTCGTGCTTGCTCTTGAAAACCTCATAAGATAATGGAACTCATTCTTAACCCCTCCCGACAGGAATGGGACAGACTGTGCGTGCGCAATATTCCTGATGATTCACGGATTGAGGAAACCGTAAAGGAAATTATTGAGAACGTCCGTCTTAACGGAGATAAAGCGCTCCTCGAATATGCCCGACGTTTCGATAAATATGAAGGTAACGAGCTTCTTGTGGCTGACGAAGAGATTGAGAGACGGGCAGCGACGGTTAATCCGGAAGTGGCAGATGCAATACGCAAAGCAGCCGAAAACATCGCCCTCTTCCATAAGGCACAGATGCCTCAGGCGGTGGAAGTGTCTACAAAACCGGGCGTAAGATGCCTCCAGAAAGCGGTCGCAATTTCCAAAGTAGGATTATATATTCCCGGAGGACGTGCGCCGCTCTTCTCCACAGTGCTCATGCTGGCGATTCCCGCTCATATAGCAGGCTGCGAAGAGATAGTGCTCTGCACTCCGGAGGGTCCCTCGGGAATTGCACCCGAAATTCTATTTGCAGCCAAACTCTGTGGCATACATAAGGTGTTCCGTATCGGAGGCGCTCAGGCCATTGCCGCAATGGGCTTCGGCACAGACTCTGTGCCTGCCGTGCATAAGATTTTCGGTCCGGGAAACCGCTTCGTGACCAAAGCCAAGCAAATGATCAGCCGGACGACAGCTATTGATATGCCGGCAGGACCCAGCGAGGTCATGGTGCTTGCCGATGAGTCTGCCAATCCCGTTTTTGTGGCAGCAGATATGCTTTCTCAGGCAGAACATGGTCCTGACAGTCAAGCAATAGCAGTGTGTGATTCTGAAAAGTTAGCTAAGGAAATTGCTGCCCAGATAGAACGTCTTGCCGATATGCTTCCCCGGCGTGATTCCATCGAAGGCTCCCTTTCCCACAGCCGAATAATAACCTTCGACTCTGCCTCAGAGATGATTGAGTTTGCAAATGAGTATGCCCCTGAACATCTGATAATCTCAATGAAGGAACCCTGGGAGCAGGCTGAGAAAATAAAGGCTGCCGGCAGTGTCTTCATCGGCAACTATTCTCCGGAAAGCGCGGGAGATTATGCATCCGGAACAAACCATACTCTCCCTACCTCAGCTTGGGCGCGTTCATTCAGCGGAGTGAACATAGATAGCTTCATGCACAAGATCACCTACCAGGAACTGACTCCCGAAGGTTTGGAAGAATTGTCGTCAGTCATCACAACAATGGCACACGCCGAAGGACTGGATGCTCACGCGATGGCTGTCGACGTACGTCTGAAAAAGATTTAATAATGAAATCTCCACTTAAATATATACGCAAGAATATTCTTGCCCTTGAACCCTATTCCACAGCACGCGATGAATTCAAAGGGGGGGATATTTCCGTCTGGATTGATGCTAATGAATCTCCTTATCAGAATGGTGTGAACCGTTATCCCGACCCTCACCAGAAGCTTCTGAAAGAGAGGATATCCCGGCTTTTCGATGTTCCGGCAGATTCAATTTTCATAGGCGGGGCAGGAAGTGATGAGGCAATTGACATAATTTACCGTGTCTTCTGCCGTCCGGCTATTGACAACGCCATAGCAATCACTCCGAGCTACGGTGTCTATAAAGTCTCAGCCGATATCAACGACATTCAGTTACGCGAGGTTGAGCTGAATGATGACTTCTCCCTCCCTGTCGACCGATTGCTTGCAGCAGCTGACGCACACACTCGCGTGATATGGATTTGTTCCCCAAACAATCCTACCGGAAACGCCTTTCCCAAAAATGATATCTTGCGTCTTGCTGATGAGTTTGACGGAATGGTGATTGTCGATGAGGCTTATATAGATTTTTCAGAAAAAGGCTCCTTGCTCCATGACATTCCGCAGCATCCGAATATAGTCGTGCTCCGCACGTTCTCAAAGGCATGGGGTATGGCAGGTATGCGGGCAGGAATGGCGTTTGCCGTGCCGGAAGTCATCGCTTTCTTTGACCGTGTGAAGTATCCCTACAATATGAGTGTCATCATTCAGGAAGAGCTCCTGAAGCGCATTGATGAAGGCACCGGCGATCATATTCCCGAAATAAAGGCTGAACGCGAACGTCTGGCTAAGGAACTGTCAACCGCTGATTGCGTAGAGGAGGTATATCCTTCAGATGCGAATTTCATCCTTGTCAGAGTCAGTGACGCTCAGGCAGTGTATGATTTCCTCATCGATAATGGAGTCATCGTGCGCAACAGATCGAAAATGCCTCTCTGCAAAGGTGCGCTTCGTGTTACGGTCGGCACTCCTGAAGAAAACATTAAGACTATCTCACTATTCAAAAAGTTCGGCAAATGACTCCACTAAAGAAGGCAATTTTTATTGACCGCGACGGAACCATAATTCGCGAACCGGAAGACGAACAGATCGATTCTCTTGAGAAGCTCGAATTTGTGCCCGGTGTGATTTCAGCTTTGCGTTCTCTTGTCAACAAGGGTTATGAACTGGTCATGGTCTCCAATCAGGATGGTCTGGGGACAGACTCTTTTCCGGAAGAAACCTTCCATCCTGCCCATAATAAGATGCTGACCACACTTGAAGGGGAAGGTATCGTGTTTGACAACCAGCTCATTGACCGCAGTTTTCCTCATGAAAACCTACCTACCCGAAAACCGGGCACCGGTATGCTGAAAGAATATATGGACGGAAGCTATGATCTGGCTCAGTGTTTCGTGATCGGCGACCGTATGACTGACGTTCTGCTGGCAAAAAATCTCGGAGCGATGGGAATTCTCCTTTCTGATAACTGCGACGAACTCCCCGAAGGGTGTGTGCTCGCTTCAACCAATTGGCAGGAAATCGCTCGCTTCATACTTTCTCACGGTAGATCGGCGATTGTGGAGCGTAATACGTCGGAGACCCGCATAATGGTGGAAGTTGATCTTGACGGAAACGGAAAATCAGAAATTGACACCGGCTTGAAATTTTTCGACCACATGCTCTGGCAGATTCCCCACCATGCAGGTATATCTCTGAAGGTCAAATGCAAGGGGGATCTTGAAGTGGATGAGCATCACACCATGGAAGACGTCGCGATTGCTTTAGGGGAGGCATTACTCGCAGCTCTTGGCGACAAAAGGGGTATTGAGCGTTACGGATTCGTGCTCCCTATGGATGAGAGCCGTGCTATGGTGCTTATCGACCTTGGCGGGCGTATTGAATTTCAATGGGATGTGGCTTTCACACGGGAATACGTCGGCGACACTCCTACCGAGATGTTTAAGCATTTCTTCCAGTCATTATGCTGCGCTCTGAAATGTAATCTTCATATCGAGGCAACCGGAGAAAATAATCATCATTTGATCGAAGGGGTGTTCAAGGCGTTTGCGCGTGCCTTGCGTATGGCTGTCAGACGCGATCCATTCAGTTACGAACTCCCTTCAAGTAAAGGAAAATTATGATAGCAGTAATCGACTATAATATGGGGAACATCTGTTCCTTAGGCAATTCCCTACAGCGTCTCGGCGCTGAATGGGTTCTGACTTCCGATCCCGACGTGATACGTTCGGCAAGCCATGTCATTCTTCCCGGAGTCGGAAACGCAGCAGAGGCTATGGCAAACCTGCAGCGTCTGCAGCTTCCTGAAGTGATATGGCGGCTTCGTCATCCGGTGCTGGGAATTTGTGTAGGTATGCAGGTGATGTGTCGTCATTCAGAAGAAGGAGATGCTGAATGCATGGGCATTTTCGATGCCAGAGTAAGGCGTTTCACTGAGGCGCCGGGAGTTAAGGTGCCGCACATGGGCTGGAGTCCTATCTCTAATATGGAAAGCAAACTCTTCAAGGGTATTGAAAAGGGAGCGTATGTTTATTTCGTACATAGCTATTATGCTCCTCTCTGTCCTGACACGATAGCTACTTCACGCCATCCGGAGATGTTCTCGGCTGCCTTGAAATATGAAAACTTCTACGGCACTCAGTTTCATCCTGAGAAGAGCGGTGAAGTGGGCGAACATATCATTAAAAATTTCCTTGAATTATGATTGAGATTATCCCGGCTATAGATATAATTGATGGTAAGTGTGTGCGTCTTTCTCAGGGTGATTACGGCAGACAGACCACCTATTCATCTTCTCCAGTAGATATGGCTCGCCAATATGCGGCTGCGGGGGTGAAAAGGCTGCATCTTGTTGATCTGGAAGGTGCCAAAGAGGGTAAGCCGTGCAATCTCGATTCTCTACGTGAAATCGCTGCTTTAAACTTGCTCGATATTGAATGGGGAGGAGGAATAAAAGAGAGACAGCATCTGGATGCAGTCTTTGAAGCAGGCGCCGGGCATGCCATAATAGGATCGTTGGCTGTGAAAAAACCTGAGCTTATGGAGGAATGGCTTAAGGAATTTGGAGGTGAAAAGATAATTCTCGGCGCTGACCTCCGCGACGGTAAGGTTGCGGTAAGCGGCTGGCTGGAAGATTCCTCATTGTCGATTGACGACCTTCTGCACCGTTTCATTCCATTCGGTCTTAAGGAAGCAATAGTTACGGATATTTCCAAAGACGGTATGCTTCAGGGACCGTCAAATCAGCTCTACGTGGACCTTGCAAAGCGTTATCCCGAAATCACCTTCACCGTCTCGGGAGGAATATCCTCAATCGACGATATACGTAGCCTCAACTCGCTCGCTCTACCCAGAGTGATCGTAGGGAAAGCAATCTATGAAGGAAGAATAGCCCTCTCCGACCTAAAGAAATTCCTCTAAAATTGATCGGCTGTTTATGTTAGGAGTTATAATTTTAAACTGGAACGGTCTTGGACTTCTGAAAGAGTTTCTGCCGATTGCCTCACGTTTCACTCGTGGAGAAGAGGTGGAACTCGTTGTCGCTGATAACGGTTCTACTGATGATTCAGTCGCGTGGATTAGAAAGGAATGTCCGGAAGTCAGAGTCATTGAACTGGGCAGCAATCTTGGTTTTGCCGGAGGATATAATGCAGCGATTTCTCAGTGTGATTATGAGTACGTGGTGCTACTGAATTCTGATGTGGAAGTGACAGAGGGATGGTGGCAGCCGCTCCTTGCTTATATTAAGGAGCACCCTGAAGTGGGTGCCCTTCAGCCTAAGATAAGGTCGTATCATGATCGCAGCAAGTTTGAATATGCAGGCGCTGCCGGAGGATACCTCGATTGCTTAGGTTATCCGTATTGCAGAGGAAGAATACTTGAAAATGTAGAGACAGACCACGGACAATATGACGGTGAACCGACGGAAGTGACATGGGCAAGCGGAGCTGCCCTTATGGTCAGGACGGATGCCTACAGAGAGGTCGGAGGATTAGACGAAGCTTTTTTTGCCCACATGGAGGAAATTGATCTTTGCTGCCGGATGATTGCAAAAGGATATAAGGTGATGGCTCTCTCCGATTCATTGGTCTATCATGTCGGGGGTGCCTCTCTCGCTCAGGGTAATCCTCAAAAAACATATCTGAATTTCCGGAATAACCTGTTGCTTCTGCATAAGAACCTCCCTAAAAACAGAGCCCGGAAGATTCTTTTTCTGCGAAGATTGATGGATACTGCTGCTTGGGGAATGTTTATTTTAAAAAGAGACTGGAGAAATGCGTCAGCCGTCTTGAAGGCTCATCGCGATTTCAGGAGAATGAGAAAAAAATATTCCTTCGCTACTTCTGATTACCTCCCACTTAAAAAAATTCTCATACCATTAAAAAAATTAAGGATGAAGACTTAAGGGTCTTCATCCTTTCTTCACTTGAATTGTGGTTATTTAATGGAAGTCAATTTCATTTTGTTTCTTTATCATCTCCCTTTTTCACCTCAGCATAAACAGCATAGAAAACATTTTTTGATGGTATCTCCACCAATGTAAGTATCGATTCCCTTCCATCTGTCAGCGGAGAAGCGTACTGCACAATTCTTGTGCCATCCTCTTTGATGGTTTCCTCACGCGAGATTATATAATTGGAGAAAGGAAGAACATCCTGCAAGAAATCCTCTGCATCCTTAAGACTACTATAGAAAAAAGGGGTCTTATAATATCCTCCGGGAATATTCAGAGCAGCCACTTCTTCAGGAATCCCTTCATTATAATCTCCGGCTACATCCACAAAAAATGGGAAGAGAGGTAGTCCCTCCGTTGAATTTTGCATTGCGGCAGCTGTCACTATTGAAGTTTGTGCCCCTATCGAAGCTAACGCCATAAATATTATAAAAAGAATTTTCCGCATAATTTATG
>JAIDPA010000234.1 GCA_029062985.1 Muribaculaceae bacterium | reverse complement strand
TAGTTGTGTATAAGAGACATACCTAAATGTGAGCACTCTCCTCTCCCCTTTCCATTAAATTCGTTTCAAAATGCCATTCCGCATATATCTTTTCGACTCTGTTCAAAGCCATGGCAATCTGTTGCCATTGAGTTTCACCCGTCCGGTTGCCGATTTCAGAATCGGCATCACTACCATACGCCAAAAATGGGAGGATTTCCTGCCCGGTTCTTATTCATATCTTCCCGTGGATTATCTCCGGGAAAAATTCGGCTGCCCTCCCCCCGAAAATGAAATAGCCCTTTTCATCAATGGCTCCCTGCTCCCTGATGAATACACTGCTGAGTTGATCTCAAACATGAATGAAGGGGATGCTATAACAGACGACGGTGAAGTAATGGCTTTTTACGGTCCTTACGGAGATTTGCTGGCTTCCCGATGGAATACCGTTCCCCTGGAGAATAATATAAGGAGAATCAGATATGTCTTCGATATTTTCCTGCGTAATCCTGAAGAGATTTGCAACGATTTTTTCCGTCTCACTTCGGGCAGGGAGTCATGCGAACTGAGCCGTTCCAACCGGGTCATCGGCGACTTTACCGACTCAGCCGGTCGCCCGCTCCTTTTTATTGAGGAGGGCGCTTCGGTCGAAGGCGCTACACTCAATCTTCTCGATGGCCCTATATATATAGGTAAGGATGCCGAAATTATGGAAGGTTCATGCGTGCGGGGTCCGCTTGCCCTTTGCTCAAGGGCAAAAATCAGGATGGGCAGCAAAATCTACGGAGGCTCCACATTCGGTCCCTTTTGTAAAGTGGGGGGTGAGATTGACAATGCCGTAATGTTCGGATATAGCAACAAGGCTCACGACGGCTATCTCGGGAATGCCGTCATTGGAGAATGGTGCAATATCGGAGCGGGAGTGAATGCCTCAAATCTTAAGAATGACTATTCGAAAATCAGGGTCTGGAACTATTATCTCCATACATTCATGCGTACTGACCTGCAGTTCTGCGGTCCCATCATAGGCGACCACACCAAGCTTGGAGTAAACTGCATGCTCAATACTGCCACAGTGTTAGGAGTCGGGGTTAATCTTCATGGCGCCGGCTTCCCGCGTGTGTTTGTGCCGAGCTTCAGCGAAGGAAGTCCTGCCGGAGGTTTTTCAAATGTTCCTATGAAAAAATTCAACGACATTGCATCCCGTGTCATGGGACGTCGCGAATTGTATTTCGATGAAGTTGATAAACGGATTTTTGAAAAGGTATATGAGATAGCCTCGGGATTTAAGGGATAACAACCGACTTAATCTTAATCAGACACATCATTATGAACAGGATAGATCTTGTCAGATTACGCAAAAGAGCCGGCATGAGCCAGCGGGAACTTGCGGAGCTGCTCCAGGTGCGCCCGAGTTTCCTGTCTGCCATAGAAAATGGGAAAAGCCGTCTCCCTGAAGAGAAATTGGCTAAGATCAAGGAAATCTTTGAAATTGACAGTTTCGATGATTATATTCTTGAAGAGGATATGGAGAATATCAATTTTGTTCCGCCTCACACCCATACTGATACCGCTGACTCTCTGACCCACCTTCTCACACATTTTCATGATCTGGCTCATAAAAACAGTCATAACTCCCCGGATCCGGAATATCTCGCCCGCCTGGACTTCCTTTTGAAAAGGAATGAACGTCTGTCTGTCCGTGTCGACGATCTGCGGGATGAAGTTGACACACTCCGAAATGAAAATATCCGGCTGAAGGAACTTCTGATGCAACACGGCATTTCTTATAAATAGCCCGGATAAATAGTAAATAGCCCGGACAAATAGCCGGCAGACATTCGGCAATAGACCGGAGATATTCGTCAGAACCTAAATCTTTATTAAAAAAATTCTCCCTCCCCGGCGTTATTTTATAATGCCGGGGAGGAAGATCCACAAAAAATAAAATTACAAAAACGGTGGATTGTTTCACAACATTCCACCGTCTGTGATTTATGTAGACTTTCATACCTTCACAAGCGTGATTTGCCTAACTCAACCACTAACTTACAATTTATATCACTATTACTTAAAAAGCTTTTTGACTTGCCATTTTTCTTTCTAAAGACCGCTACAGAAG
>JAIDPA010000233.1 GCA_029062985.1 Muribaculaceae bacterium | reverse complement strand
GTTCATTTTTGTTAATTTGACAATAAATAGTTAAATTTGCAATCTCTTCTTCCAATTATTATTTTTTCGGGTCAAATTCATCATCATGTCATCTATCGTTACTCAAAATAATTCCGGTAACAATTCCTACCTTATTTCTTTTGACAGTCCTCGCCTCGGTTATGGAAAAGTCATATTGGATAATCCTCATTTCCTTGGCATTCCTGAGGGCGTAACAGTAGTCTTGGGAAAGAATGGAAGCGGAAAAACCACTCTCGCAACAATACTTGAAAAAGGAAGATATGCTTACGGCAACCGTTTGAGATTCAAGAATGATAATATGAAGGTCAAAATGCTTTCTTTTTCAGATATTCATTCCCTGAGCGGTATGGAAGTTCAGTATATGGCGCAGAGAATGGAGTCGACAATGAACGATTACGTACCGACCGTTGCTGACATCATGGGAGAGAAGATAAAATTTAAAGATTGGAATTCCCTTTGCCGTTCTTTATCACTTCATGACATCGAAGATAAGAAGATTAACTATCTCTCGAGCGGTGAATTGAGAAAACTTCTTATTATTAACGCTCTTCTTGAAAATCCGGATGTTATTATTCTTGATAACCCATATATCGGTCTGGATGCGAATTCCAGGAAAGAATTTGATGACACAATGCGGAATCTCAAGGCGGATGGAAAAAATGTAATATTGGTGCTGTGTGACTCGTCAGATATTCCCTCTTATTCAGATTCGGTTCTGCTTCTTGATAAATGTAAGATTGAGGAGCTGGTTACGGAGAAAGATAAAATTTTCCGGCTAAGCCGGGATTTCTCCGAAGAACCGGCCAGGGAAGTTTTGCTTCCCCCTCGTCCTGCTCATAAAGATATGGATTATGAAACTGCCTTTTCCATTAAGAACGGACATTTAAGATATGCCGACAGGGAGATACTCAGAAATCTTGACTGGACTGTGAAACATGGTGAATGTTGGGTTCTTACCGGCGAAAACGGTTCCGGAAAATCTTTGCTTCTGAGTCTTGTTTGCGCAGATAATCCTCAAGGATATGCCAACGATATTACCCTTTTCGATAGGAAACGCGGTTCGGGAGAAAGTATCTGGGAGATAAAGGATGCCATCGGCTATGTTTCTCCTGAAATGCAACTTTTCTTCAAATCTAATTCTCCTGTAAAGGAAATAGTGATTCAAGGGCTGAGAACATCTCTGCAACGCTACCGTCCTACTACTTCGGAAGAGGAAAGAGAGGCTGACGAATGGCTCTCTATGTTAGGCATAAAGCATCTTGAAGATAAATTTTTCAATCAGCTCTCAGCCGGAGAACAGCGCCTGGTACTCGTAGCAAGAGCCATGATTAAGCAGCCCGAACTGCTTGTGCTCGATGAGCCTCTCCACGGACTCGACTCCATGAACAAGAAGACAGTTATAAAAATAGTCAATGAACTGATGAAACGTAATAGAACCTCCCTCATTTATGTTACCCATTACCTGACAGAGATTCCGGCTTGCGTTTCGCTAACTAAAAAACTTCAGAAGATTTAAAAAGATTGCTCACAAAAAAAGTGCGTTCCTTAAATTTCGATAACCTGATGGTTCGAAATTTAAGGAACGCGCTTTTATGATAAACGGGTCATTAATGCAAAAAAAAATTGATTGTCATCCCGACAACCAATCTTCTGTTAACCTTAAAATCTAATACCATGAAAAACTCACTGCAAAATTACAATTTATTTTTCAAAGTATGTTATAAAACATATAAAATTACCCAACATTTAACATAAATTTATCTTTATACTGATTTTATGGCTATTTCTTAAATATATTTTAACAGACAAATAGTAATCTATGCTCTTTTTCGTAATATGACATAGAGAATGACCGGAACTCCTGCCAACGGAGTCAGGGCATTTATCGGAATAACCGTGTTCTCCGGAATTGTGCTTGCCCAGTTACATAAAAGAGTCATGATACTTCCGATGAGGATTGTAGCAGGAATCAGAATCTGATGATTATCGGATTTAAAAAGCATACGGGAAATATGAGGAGAAGCTATCCCGACGAAACCAACCGGACCACAAAACGCTGTAGTCACTGCTGTAAGCAATCCTGTCGATAGGAGCAGCATGTTTCTGACTGCCTTTATTCTGACTCCAAGATTACGTGCATAATTTTCTCCAAGAAGCAAAAGATTCAATGGTTTCGCAAGAAAGAATGCAGCTGCCAGTCCTATTAAAGAGGCAATTATAAAAATCGGAAGACGCGACATGGGGACATCTCCAAAAGTCCCCATTCCCCACATAACAAAAGAACGTATACCTTCAGCATTACTCAGTGAAGATAACAGGGAGACAAGTGAAGAGGTCAGATACCCTATCAATATTCCTACAATCAGAAGCATCAGATCATTCCGGATGATGCTCGAAAGCAATATTAAAAGCCCCATTATTGAGAGACTGCCGATTAAAGCGGCTCCGACTATAGCTGCATAACCTCCTAAAAAAGCATTTCCTATAATGACCGTCCCTCCCGTCATCAACATAACTATCGCAACTCCCAGGCTTGCTCCTGAACTGACACCAAGTATGGTCGGACCAGCCAGAGGATTGCGAAAAGCAGTCTGAAGCAATAATCCGGATACTGCAAGAGATGCTCCGGCAAACATAGCTGTCACTGCTTGCGGCAACCTGCTTCCAAGAATAATAAAAGCCACCGGAGAATCCGTGTCCTCTCGGGCAAGAAGAATATTTAAAACATCTTCTGCCGGAATATGAATTGCGCCAAAAAAAAGATTTAAGCAAAACAAGATGGCACACAGGAATATCAACATTGCAAACCGCATGTATAATTTACTTTAGCTTACGAGGTTTGAATTAATTTATCTTTGAGAAATATTCTTTGGAGGGAGAGGGAATAATCTCCGGATGAAGTATAGAAATTAAGGATTCCAGAAGTAAATCCGGGTGAAAAGCCTTATCTTCAAATATATGTGACGTGGTGGTGTCGCTTATATACAGATTGCCATTTTTGAATGCCTTAAATTGTCCGTAAAGAGGATTATCTTTTTCAAGCGACTCTTTACCAATTTTTTCTCCGGCACTTCTTATCAACCAATAATCGGCATCTCCGGCTTCAAACAATACTTTTTCAGGACTTAGATTGACACTCGCTGAAGCTTTTGTTTCAGAAAATGGATTCCTGCCCCCTGCATCCTCTATCATTCTGCCGATTGTGGAATCCTTTCCCGGCTGACTCCATACATTGCCGTATATTCTATCCCAGATGACGGAGGGTCTGTATTTCGCTTCCGCACCTTTATTTTTCAAATTCCGGTATCGGTTTTCCACCTCTCCAAATAAGGAATCAGCTCTCTCACCTACACCAAATAGACGTCCGAATAGTTTCATCCACTCAGCCTGACCTAAAGGAGAAGTTTCCATATAATCTGCACATTGTATAAGAGTGAGTCCGGCTTGCTCAAGTTTTGGTTGACCTCCTCCATTTTCGTATGGGGAAAGCATCACGATTTCGGGAGATAATTTTATAATGCTTTCTACGTTAGGTGTCATGCTGTTGCCGCAATCGGCAATACTATTCTTTTTTACTCTTTCTATTATTGAACGATTGTCAATATATGACACGTCACAGAGCCCTTTTATCGCATTGCCTTTCTCTAACTCATCAATTAGATTGGCATGTATTGCAGAAAAGATTACAGCTCTTTCTACCGGGATTCTTACAATCTGACTCTCTGAATATCCCGCAGGTGCTTCAGCATCCTTATCCAGAAGTATAAGTGTCTGTAAGGTGGATGTCGTGTCCCATGGATTTTTTATTACTACCTTCGTGTAATCGTCCAGCTCCTCAATTTTTAGATTTTCGGCATATTTCAGCGGTATCAGTTTCCCTTCTTCTTCATGTCTGCCGACATTGGCTGCACAAGCCGTGCATACCAACGTCAGCGTTAACATAAGATATTTTAAAACCTTAGTTCTTTTAAGCATATAAATGCAGTTTAAAGATCAAGTTACTTTTGTGCAGGAGTGAAGAAAATGGATGCCTCCCCTACTCCGATATCGTATTTTTTCAAGAGTTTGCCGGTCAGATCCAATTCGCAGAGATAGCATGGAAGCTCATACTGAGGTTTGTTGTCTATAAGCTGATATGAGGAAATAAACACCTTTCCGCTCTTTTCGTCAACTGCTATTCCTGACGGATACTCCACATCAGCAATGGGGAACGGACTCAAAGTTTTTGAAGGAATATCGTAGATATAATAAGAATTCTTACCCATATACACCGCATCTACAAGATATAACTTATCTCCGGAAGCTGCAACCATATTTCCTTTGCCGATTTCTTCAGTTGAATCATCCTCCTTTATCTGATAGAGAGCTGAGGGTATGTCTGCGTAATTTCCTTTACATAATACAAACACAGAGCCTGCGGCAGCCACACAGGAAGTGGGATTGAAAGGAACGTCGATGCTTTTCTCCATCTCGAAGGGAGACAAAGAGACGACTGAGACTGTTGTGCCTGCGTAATTATCCGCGCCCCAGTTTTCACCGTCTGTAATCGGGACATAAAGACGTCCGTTGTAGAGTGCCATTTTATCCGGATTCGGACCGACTTCCACCGAAGCATCAATTCTCATTGAAAGAGTATCGAGTCTTGTCACTTTCCCATCATACATACTGACATAAACCTTTCCATTATAAGCCACCATCGAACGAGGTTTCTGTCCGTTTTCCGAATTCCCAAGACTGATTTGCTCAAGGCATCTGAAAGAATATCGGTCAAGGATCTCAATTGTGTTCGATTCCCATATTCCAAGATACATCTTGGAACCATAGACAATTCCGCATTGAGGTGTGGCGCCGAGGTTTCTGTCGTTCACTTTCTTAAAGACATAGTCTGTCATCGTGCCGGTTGAATAATCGAGCGCGAAAAGTCCACCTTCCAATTTTGCGTAATATGCTCCTTGGGTCAGTATGAATGCCCCATCTTTAATAACCGGGGCTACATACGCCGGTTCTTTTGAAGGGTCATCCTTTTCGGGAGAATCCGAATCACTACAGGAAGCTGCGCCCAGAAGAGAGATAGCTAAAAAGCCAAAATAGAAAAAGTTTTTTTTCATATTAAAATTTATGATATTGATTGGAAATAAGTCTTATCGAATGAAGAGGTATCCTGAGATCTTTATGACATTAAGGGGCTGAATAAAAATTCGCCTGTCAATATTGAAAAGCAATAGTCAGTTTCCACGACCTTCCGGGCATGGGATAACGGGCAACAATTTCATATTGTTTGTCGAATATATTCAATAGGTCAAATCTGCAATCGAGCGAACAAGACTTGAATTCGAATTTATGCGATAATGATGTACCGAAATCGAAGTACCCCGGAAGACGAGTTTCCGCGATATTATTATTTGTGGTGTATCTGCTGCCCGTGCCTACAGTATGAACCGCAACATCAACCCAGGGATTTAACCATGACAATGAAATAGAGCCTGAGTTAAGAGGAGTATATGCCACCTGTTTCATCCAGTCATACTGATTTGGATTAGTTCTTGGCTGTGCCCTTTGATAAGAATAGCTTCCTCCAAGCAAAAGGCGGTTTCCGGAATTCAGAGAGAAAGTTGCAGTCAGATTAAGATCTGCTCCGAATACCCTTACCTTACCCATATTGCTCATTGTCCAGAGAAACATGTTATAAGGAAGAGCAACAATCTTGTTTTTCACCAGATTAATATATCCGTCACAACTAATCTGAAATTCGGGAAGCCATGAAGCCGGGTTGCGTTCAAAAGTCAATCCTACATTAAATTGATCAGTGGTTTCGGGGCTTAGGTTTATACTTCCGTAATTATCGAAGTATGCTTCATTGAATGTCGGCATCCTGAATATATTCTTATAGGAGCCTCGAATAAAAAAGCTATGTTCCGGAATAAGCCGATAAGATATGCTCACAGCCGGTGAAAACCTATTTTCATTTCTTCCGGCTTCCCCCGTTTTTGCACCGTTAAGATAAACTGAATATAGTCCCCTTAAAAGAAAAGAAAGTCGTTCATTACTATACTTGGCTGCTATTGACTGAAGTATGCTGTGACGGTAAGGGTCGGAAGCTTTTTTAGTAGAATTAGAAACCAATGAATTCCAAGCCCAATCTACAGAATAATCAAGAAGAAACCCTCTCGAAGGAATGATAAGCAGACATGCAGAAGTATAGACCTCTTTCTGATAATAGCGATTATCGAGAACACCTCCGGTGTATTGTCCGTCCTTATCCTGATATCGGGTGCTGCTCCAGTTAAATTTGGATATAGCTGAAAGGGATACTTTACTGCTGAATTTACCCCTATAATTCAACTGACCGAAAAAATTTCTATCCCTCAGATGCTCATGACTTTCCTTGACATAATAGATGACAGGACCCGGGAGATTACGACTATTGTCATAATAATAAATTTTCCCGCCAAGAGAGGAAACGGAAGAAAATTTCCATCTCATGTTCATCTCCCCTTTCCATGAATTCATCTGTGAATTCTCTCGTTTCTCGCGTGTCACATATCCACCGTTTACAAGAGTAAATGGATAATTATTACGGGTATGGATATATTCCCCGTTGGCTGAAAGGGAAATTTTTTCGTCAGAATAATCAAATCTTGCGAATGGATTGTAATAACCGAAAGAACCGAATCTCATCTGAGCCTTAAGATGGCTTCCGCTATCAAAAGCACCGGGAAGTGAGAATGAATTTATATATAAGGATGCGGAAGATGCAGCTGCTCTGGCAGGTATAAATATATCATCATTTTCACCTGAATATAAGTTTATGCTCCTGACATTATCAAGAGAGTAACGTGAAAGATCAATCTCACCCGTCTGACAATCGCTCAGAGTCACCCCATCGTATATCACGGCAGTATGAGCAGCTCCAAGTCCCCTCACGGAGACTGTCTTTATACCGCCTGCCCCTCCGTAATCACGGAGATTTACGCCTGCCAATCTCCGCATGGCATCGGAGATGTCAGTAATTCCTGCTTCCTTTATTTTTCCGGCGTCAATCTCTTGATAAGGAGTAGTTGACTTAGTCTCCTTACTTTCTTTCTGAGCAGTGACTTCAATATTCTTCAATGTCACGACAACTGTGTCAGAATCTAAATCTCTGCTCTGAAAAGAAATATCCCCGACCTTTTGAGCCGAGGAAACACTTAAATAGCCTAAAGCTAAAAATAAAAAGTGTTTTCTCATCCTCGAAGAAAAACTGTTATTACCGGCACCCCGGTTATTGTTATATTCAGACATTCATCAGGAATCCTTGATGAATATGATGCTTTCTGGGTCGGACTTTAACCGTAGCGGGACTGTAGAGGACTTCCACCTCATTCCGTCTGCATCTTTATGTTGCAAAATTATAATAATAAAATGTAACAACCAAATTTTTTAACGTAATATCACAGCGGCTGCCGGATTTCCATTCTCACGTTTACTTATAATAAACTTGAAGAAATTAAATAATTTTGCAGTTTTCATTTGACTATGAATCATGCCATTTTTATATCACAATTTCATATTTATCATTGAATGATTGGATATTTGAAATAAAATTTATAACTTTGCACTGTAAAAAATCATTTCAACCTAAAAAATACATCTTTTAGATGAGTCTTATTATTCCAAAAAAATACAATCAGAAGCTGCTTCCGGAGACAACTGAGGTTGCTATCAAGATGATAAAGACGGAATTTCAAAAGCGCCTTTCTGAAGATCTTGGGCTACGCAGAGTCACTGCGCCTCTCTTTGTTCTTGCAGGCACCGGTCTTAATGATGACCTGAACGGTGTGGAACGACCTGTATCTTTTCCGGTGAAAGCTCTGGGCGAAAGAAAAGCCGAGGTGGTGCATTCTCTCGCAAAATGGAAAAGAGTCAAGCTGGGCGCGTATGATATTGCTCCCGGTTATGGTCTTTATACAGATATGAATGCTATAAGAGCTGACGAAGAGCTTGACAACTTACATTCCCTATATGTTGACCAATGGGACTGGGAAAAAACAATAAGAGAGGAAGATCGAAACCTTGAATACCTTAAAGAAACTGTAAGGAAAATTTATCAGGCTATGAAGGAGACTGAGAAAAAAGTGTTCCAGCAATTTCCTCACATTACTCCCCGTCTCCCCGAAGAGATTACATTTATTCATAGCCAGGAACTTCTTGACCTGTATCCTGATCTCACACCTGCTGAAAGAGAGGCTGAGGCTACGAAAAAATATGGAGCAGTCTTTCTCATCGGCATAGGTGCTCCTCTTTCAAATGGAGAACCTCATGACGGTCGTGCTCCGGACTATGATGACTGGATTTCAGATAATGGAGAAGGATATCAGGGCCTCAATGGTGACATCCTTGTCTGGGACTCTGTTCTTGGCAGATCATTTGAGCTTTCTTCCATGGGAATCCGTGTAAGCCCTGAGTCTTTGAAGAGACAACTTGAGATAAGAGGCTGTCAGGAGCGCTCCGAACTAAATTTCCATAAACGACTTCTTAACGGAGAACTCCCCTATTCAATCGGAGGTGGAATCGGACAGAGCCGTCTGGCAATGTATCTGCTGCAGAAAGCTCACGTCGGAGAGGTTCAGGCTTCTATATGGCCGGAAGATCATATCAAGGCATGTAAGGAAGCAGGTATTCTTCTGATGTAAAAATTGAATATTAAACGAATAAATATACCTTTTCGATACGGAGGCACAGATTTTGTCTCCGTATTTTCGTTTACTAAATTTTTATCTTCTAAATCGTTTTTATATCTAAAAACAAACTTTTTATTTGCTCATCTTAGAAAAATTGCATAAATTTGCCGAAATTTCCATTTAAGCAGGTCTTGAAACCTCCGTGAAGGCAATTTGGCTAAGGAGTTTTCTCTACAGGTAAGTATTTAATTATGGTCAATCAACTCAGAAGCTACGCAAGCACTTTCGGGAGAAGAATGGCAGGTGCACGTGCCCTTTGGAGAGCAAACGGCATGAAAGAGGAACAAATGGGTAAGCCCATTATTGCAGTCGTGAATTCATTCACACAGTTTGTTCCCGGACACACACATCTTCACGAAATAGGACAAATCGTAAAAAAAGAAATTGAAAAACAGGGCTGTTTCGCAGCTGAGTTTAACACAATAGCCATCGATGACGGTATTGCTATGGGGCATGACGGAATGCTCTATTCCCTACCCTCCCGCGATCTTATTGCAGATTCTGTAGAATATATGGTTAATGCCCATAAGGCTGATGCTATGGTCTGCATCAGCAATTGTGATAAAGTCACTCCGGGCATGCTGATGGCTGCCATGCGTCTTAACATCCCGACTATTTTCGTGTCTGGAGGTCCGATGGAGGCAGGTGATATCAACGGCAGGAAGCTTGATCTCATCGACATCATGATTGATTCAGCTGATTCTTCCGTCTCAGATGAGGAGGTAGAAAAACTTGAGAGAGAAGGCTGCCCTACTTGTGGGTCGTGCTCCGGCATGTTCACTGCCAATTCCATGAATTCGCTTAACGAGGCTATAGGTCTTGCCCTTCCGGGCAACGGCACTATCCTTTCCACACATGCCAACAGAATCGAGCTCTTTAAGAAAGCTGCAAAACAGATCGTAAAAAATACTTACGCATATTACATGGATGGCGATGAAAGTGTGCTTCCGCGTTCAATTGCTAC
Organism: Muribaculaceae bacterium; assembly: GCA_029062985.1. Classification (GTDB taxonomy): domain Bacteria; phylum Bacteroidota; class Bacteroidia; order Bacteroidales; family Muribaculaceae; genus Lepagella. Next base: position 1,769 of record JAIDPA010000233.1, on the reverse strand, counting down.
CCGCAACGCCATGCTCAATGCCATGACCTTGGATATAGCAATGGGTGGCAGCACTAACACAGTGCTTCATCTTCTGGCAGTAGCAAATGAAGCCGGAGCTGACTTTAAAATGGATGACATTGATATGCTTTCAAGAAAATCACCCGTGTTATGCAAAGTTGCTCCGAATACGAATAAATATCATATTGAGGATGTCAACCGTGCAGGTGGTATTCTCTCAATCATGAAGCAGCTTGCCAATCAAGGGTTGATCGATACAAGCGTCAAGCGTGTTGACGGCTTGACTTTAGGAGAAGCTATCGAAAAATATTCCATCGAAGGAAAAGATTTCTCGGAAGAAGCTTCTGCTCTTTGGCATTCAGCTCCGGGTCATATTCATACCACCGTAATGGGAAGTCAGGATAACAAATTCAAGGAACTTGATTCTGACAGAGAGAACGGGTGCATAAGAGATTTTGACCATGCATACGTAAAAGATGGAGGTCTGGCAGTGCTTAAAGGAAATATTGCTGAAGACGGATGTGTAGTCAAGACAGCCGGTGTAGATGAAAGTATCTTTAAATTCTCAGGTCCGGCAAAAGTGTTCCACAGTCAGGAAGAGGCAGTTGAGGGTATTCTGAAGGATCAGGTCAAAAGCGGCGATGTCGTGGTGATTACTTTTGAAGGTCCTAAAGGAGGTCCGGGTATGCAGGAAATGCTTTACCCCACTTCTTACATAAAAAGCAAACATCTCGGGAAAGAGTGCGCATTAATCACTGACGGGCGCTTCTCCGGAGGCACATCCGGACTGTCGATAGGTCACATTTCTCCCGAGGCGGCATCCGGGGGTAATATCGCACTCGTAAAAGACGGGGATATAATTGATATAGACATACCCAACCGCACTATAAACGTTCGTCTATCAGATGAAGAACTTGAAGCTCGCAGAAAAGAAGAAGAATCTCACGGCAAAGATGCCTTCACTCCCAGAGGAAGAGACCGATTCGTGAGCAGGGCGTTGAGAGCATACGCTTCAGCAGTGACTTCAGCTGACAAGGGTGGCGTTCGCTCCGATATATAATAATAAATTCCCTAACTCATATCAACTCCTTTAGAAATTACTATGAGTAATAAAATATCTGGTTCAGAAATTCTGATACGTGCTCTTATCGATCAGGGAATTGATAAGGTATTCGGTTATCCGGGAGGAACCATCATGCCCGTCTATGACCGTCTTTATGATTTCCAAGACCGTCTGCATCATTATCTGGCACGCCATGAACAGGGTGCTATCCATGCTGCAGAAGGTTTTGCAAGAGCTTCCGGTAAAACCGGAGTTGTCATTGCGACTTCCGGTCCCGGCGCAATGAACCTTATTACGGGTCTTAATGATGCTCTTATGGACAGCACTCCGATCGTAGCAATCACGGGTCAGGTGCAGTCTACCCTTCTTGGTAAAGATGCATTTCAGGAAAGTGACGTCGTGAGTGTCACTCTCCCTGTCACTAAATGGGCTATACAGGTCAGACATCCTGAGGATATTGCGCCTGCAGTGGCACGTGCTTTCTATATTGCAAATTCCGGTCGTCCCGGTCCTGTTGTTATTGACCTGGCAAAAGATGCTCAGACAGGTTTCGCAGAATATATCTATCAGCCCTGCAATTTTATCAGAAGTTATGATCCTGATCCGGAAGTTGACGAGGAAATCATGGATGAAGCTGTAGCGCTGCTTGACGAAGCGAAGAGACACATGATTCTTTCAGGTCGCGGAGTCACACTTTCAAGAGCGG
>JAIDPA010000232.1 GCA_029062985.1 Muribaculaceae bacterium | reverse complement strand
TCGACCTTCTGTTCCCATGGCTTCTTGCCGGGGAAGAATGTAGAACCGGGGAATTTCTCTGCGTATGGAGCGACTATGTCATTACCTGTTGCACGAAGCTCAAGCATGTATTCAATCTTTTCAGCATCAAGACCTGCAGGATCATAAACATAACCGTCAGGACCGGAAATCGTTACGACCTTTGCGCCCAGTTCGGTAGCCTTCTTGGCTGCACCCCAAGCAACATTTCCGAAGCCGGAGATTGCGATAGTCTTCCCATTGAGATCTGTGTTCATATCTTTTGTAAGAAGATTCTGCACATAGTAAAGCGCACCGTAACCTGTAGCTTCCGGACGTATTCTTGAACCTCCGAAGCTCAGACCCTTACCTGTGAATGTTCCTGTGTTTTCACGAGCAAGTTTCTTGTACATACCATACATGTAGCCTACCTCGCGACCACCGACACCTATATCACCAGCCGGGACATCACGGTCAGGACCAAGATTACGCCACAATTCAAGAATGAAAGCCTGGCAGAAACGCATGATTTCAGCATCGCTCTTTCCTCTTGGAGAGAAATCTGAGCCGCCCTTGCCGCCACCCATAGGTAGTGTGGTCAATGCATTCTTGAATGTCTGCTCGAAACCAAGGAATTTCAATATTGAGAGATTGACTGATGCATGGAAACGAATACCACCTTTGTAGGGACCAATGGCATTGTTAAACTGAACGCGATAGCCTATATTATTTTGAACTTCACCTTTATCGTCAACCCAAGTCACACGGAATGTGAAAATACGATCAGGCTCAACCATTCTTTCGATGATTTTTGCCTTCTCAAACTCAGGGTGTTCGTTATACACCTCTTCTACTGAAAGAAGAACTTCCTTTACTGCCTGGAGATATTCCTTCTCACCGGGATGCTTGGCCTCAAGGCCTGTCATAATTTCAGAGATGTTCATGTCTTCGTTAGTTTAGATCTTTTTGGTTAGAGTTTCTCAATAGTTGAAAAATTAATGCCGCATCTCCTTTTTTCTTTCATTATGTAAAGCCCAACTTAAAGCCTTATGGGGTTACGACATCGTTTTCGTTGCAAAAGTACAACTACATTTTATTTCTACCAAATTTTTTCTTAAAAAAATTTCACGAAAAAAGCTAAATATGTTGTACAACATATTTTAGCTTCCTCATCGTTCTTCATTTCTATTTTCATTCTTTTATTCCTTGTGATCTCTCTTCCCTGTCGGACACTTTCCGGTCAACCACAAAAAGGGTTGCCAGAAATCTGACAACCCTTAATGCTGTTTTCAATAATTTCTATATTACTTCTGAGTGAAGATTACAATACGGTTCCAATCGTTTGTGCTGTATGGCTGTGAATCAGAGCCATCATACTTAACGATGAGGCGGTTAGCGTCAATTCCATACTTGCTTATGAGTGCGTTTGCAACTGCGTCTGCACGTTTCTTTGAAAGCTGCATGTTATATTCGCTTGTACCTGTGTCGCGGTCTGCATAACCTACGATGACAACTTTCTCTTCAGGATTAGCCTTAAGCCATTCTGCCATGTTGTAGACGTTCACTTCCTCAGTAGGCATAATCTTATCTGAGTTGATGGTGAATCGTACTGTTGTCATGAGAGGTGCGTTAGCACAATCTTTCTGTACAACCGGTTCCGGACACGGAAGCTGTGACTGTAATGCTGCGATTGTCTGTGCTGCTGCAAGATTTTCAGCTCTGAGGTTGTTAACTTCGTTGTTGAGCTGTGCAATCTGTGCCATATCGTTACACTGGTTGTAAGTGTTCCATTTTCTTCCGCCGATATTGAAGTTGAAGCCACCGAGCACTTCTGCATTCATTTCAAGTGGACGTCCTCCTGCGTATGCAAGCCAGTTGTCAGGATAGAAACCTGCTCTCGCTTCTGCAAAGAAATCAACATATTTGCAAAGACGGAATCGGAGTTGGAAACCGGCTGTCACAGGTAATGTCCAGCTTGTATGTTTCAGACCATGATTGCCTACGATATTTGCAGACACTGCATCAATATCCCAAGTGTAATCGCCACCGACACCGATGAAAGGAATAACGCTTACAGGACGATCAGGATTTACGCCTGCGATACTGTTGCACATATCCCACATTAACTCAAGGTTAAGGTTGCCGTGTTTAGCTTTTGACCATCCGTTGCCCGGAGCTGTCGGAGTATTCCAGTGAAGAGATCCTCCCAATGCGTTAAGTCTGAAACCTAAATAAGGAGAGAACCAGTGACCTACACCTACATTATATACTGCTGTCATATTGTGACGATTGACAAGTGCTCCCGGTGCTTTAGCGCCGTTTGTGCCTCTTTCTACGAAAGGCTGGTTGACACCTGCACCAAGCTGGATAAACCAATTGTCTCGCCAACTCTGTGAGTAACGTGTTGTGTTGTCACACGTAAACTCTGTGACTGATACTGCATCTTCTTCTACCACTACATCTTGTGCTGAAGCTGTTGGAGCAAGAGCAAAGCTCCCTGCGCAGAGCGCCATTAAATAGTAAAGATTCTTAGCTTTCATAATCAACTTTTTTTTATAGTTTACAGTTAAAATGATTTGT